>JADLHH010000285.1 GCA_020848855.1 Anaerolineae bacterium
ATCGTGCTGATGGGACGCACCTGCCAGGAGGCGCGCATCCCCAGCGCGAGGTTGCGCTCGAAGGTGACCTTGACGGACTCGGACGTGAACGGTGTCCCGTCGTGGAAGGCGATGCCTTCCTGCAGGTGGAAGGTGTAGACCAAGCCGTCGTCGGAAATTTCCCAGCTTTGCGCCAGGAGGGGCTGGAAGACAACCTGCTGTGTATCCGGGTCCCAGGTCATATCGACGAGGGTTTCATAGACGGCGCTTTGGGCGCGAGCGCTATACCATCCGTCGTGGACGTGAGGGTCGATGGAGTTGGGTTCGTCCGTCTTGGCGATGACGAGTGTTCCTGTCCACTCGACAGCATCCTGGGCGAGCGCAACGCTCTGGATGAGGAATACGAGACAGATGAGCAGGCTGACCAAAATGCTTCGTTTCATTGTAGCTCCTCCTTGAACAGCATAAGCACATGCCACGATCGATAGTGTCCTAAGACGAGGGCTGCGTGAGCGAGCAAATATCACACTGGAACGCAAGCTATCTGAAAGTTCATTCCTCTACGAGCGTCTCGCTCGTTCACGTCTTAGCCGCTCGGCTGAGTTCCGTCCTTTGACTGCGAAGCTCCCTGTTCGCGGACAATTTCTTCCATCCGCTGCTTGCTGTAGATGGCATGGTTGCGCATAATGCGCGCCGCGTTTTCAGGGTCGTGCTGGCGAATTGCCTCGGAAACCAGACGGTGGTGGTCGAGCGATACGCGAATGTTGGCTGAGTCTTCATAGTAGGCGTACCGGCTTTCGACCAGCGCATGGTTAATGCTGTCGTTGAGTTCGATCAGAAAATCGTTGTGGGAAGCCTGGGTGATCAGGTCGTGAAATCGAATATCCGCCTTCACCGCCATCTCGATGTCATGGATGCGGATGCTGCTCTCCATTTCTTCGAGCGTTTGAAGGAGGATTTGCAGTTCGCCGCCGGTGATGCGTTCGGCAGCCAGCGCCGCCGCCTTGGGTTCGAGCGCTTCGCGGACTTCGAGCAGATTCGAGACGGCGGCGACGTTCTTGACGAGCCACGCCATCCACTGCGACTGCAGGTTCTTGCCCACGTTCGGCTCGACGACAAAGGCTCCCAGCCCCGGCTGTACCTGGATGAGTCCCAGCGCTTCCAGGATGCGCAGCGCCTCGCGCAGGGACGTTCGGCTGACGCCGAACTGCTGCACCAACTGACGCTCCGAGGGCAGCTTGTCGCCCGGCTTCAGCGTGCCCTGCTCGATCAATGCCCGCACCTGCTCCACAGCCTCGTCTGAGAGGCGGTTGTTGACGATTGGCTTAAAAAGGTCTGGTTCGTTTTGAAATGGCATTTCTCAGTCCACCCGCTTCAGGAACAGCAAGAGAACGCGCTGGTCACGGCGAAAGATTTAAGTTGTTGGCTTGCTGGTCTTACCAGCATACCGACAGCTTACGGCTTTGTCAAAAAATAGTCATATTTGATTTATGACAGCGAATTTCCGGTGCATCGATGCAGCCGCTCGGATCGACTCCTTGCTTAGCAAGCGTCGATATGGTATGCTTACCATATCGACGCTTGCCATATCCTGGCGAGTCGGGAAGCTTGTGCCAATCAAAGCGAAGTGAGCGGTTCGGAGTGGGTGATTCTCTGTGCACGATGCGGCATTTCGAAGCTTCTGAAGGCTGACGAGGATTCCCCTTCATGGCTACCATACAGGATGTCGCCAGGCGGGCAGGCGTAGCACCGATCACCGTGTCGCGCGTCATCAATCACAGCGGCTACGTCAGTGAAGAAAAACGCCAGCGCGTCGAGGCGGCTGTGCTGGCACTCAACTACATACCCAATGCCCTGGGACCCAGCCTGCGCTCCAAGCGAACCCAGACCCTGGCGGTTGTCCTTTCGGACATTACCAATCCCTTCTGGACGACGGTCGCGCGCGGAATCGAAGATACCGCCAACCAGAACGGCTACCACGTGATCATCGGCAATACGGATGAATCGCCGGAGAAGCAGAACGATTACCTCACCTTCCTGATGAAGAAGCAGGTCGATGGCTTTCTGGTGGTTCCGGCATCGTTCAGCCCGCTTGCTCAGTTGACGAACCGGCAGATACCGTTTGTCGTCCTCGACCGACGGCTGCCGGGGGAGAAGGTCGACTCCGTTCGCTGCGACTCGGTGGGCGGCGCGTACCAGTTGACGCAGCATCTCCTGGCGCTGGGGCATCGGCGAATCGGGGTGATCACCGGACGGGAGGATCATTCGACGGCGCTTGACCGCGTGGTGGGGGCACGTCAGGCGGTGAGCGAAGCGGGCTTGGGCGAGGGCAGCCTGACGGTGTACTGGGGCGAATTCACGCAGGCATGTGGGTACGATTACGCCGCGCAGCTTCTGCGGATCACGCCGCGCCCAACCGCGATCTTTGCCGCGAATAACTTCATTGCCATCGGCGTCATGCGCTGGCTGCGCGAGCGCGGGCTGCGTGTACCCGAAGACATCTCGGTCGTGGCTTTCGACGACCTGCCGCCAGCCATCACGATTGACTCGTTTTTTACCGTCGCGGCACAGCCCGCCTACGAAATGGGCAGGCAAGCGACCCTTTTGCTGCTCGCCCACCTTGCCGGAGATGGCGCGACCGAGCCACAGGAAATCGTACTGCCGGTCGAGATGATCGTTCGCAAATCCAGCGGGATACCGCCGCAGAATTCGTGATGATGAGAGAGGAAATATGTCGCAGCCAACAGCGCCATTCTTTGCCGCCGACGGGGTGAACCCGGACAGCGTGCCCTACAAAACCACCGCGACCGGCGCGCGAATGCCGGTCGTCGGACTCGGCACATTCGGCTCGGATCATTATTCCATCGAAGCGATTGCCGAAGCCGTGAAAGGCGCGATCGAGGTCGGCTACCGCCACATCGACTGCGCCGCCGTCTACGGCAACGAGCACCTCGTCGGGCAGTCGCTGCGCGACGCCATGCAGTCCGGCGTCCGGCGCGACGACCTGTGGATCACCTCGAAGCTGTGGAACGACAAGCACGACGAAGCCGACGTGATCCCCGCCTGCGAGCAGTCGCTCAAAGACCTGCGGCTGGATTATCTCGACCTGTACCTGATCCACTGGCCCTTTCCCAATTACCATGCGCCGGGGGTGGACGTCAGTTCGCGCGACCCGCACGCCAAGCCCTACATCCACGAGCATTTCATGAAGACGTGGCGGCAGTTGGAAAAGCTGGTCGATAGGGGGCTGGCGCGGCATATCGGCACCAGCAACATGAGCATCCCCAAGCTCCGGCTGCTGCTGCGCGACGCGCGCATCAAGCCAACCGCCAACGAAATGGAGCTGCACCCCCATTTTCAGCAGCCGGCGCTATTCGATTTCGTGGTCGAAAGCGGCATCATCCCGATTGGCTTCTCGCCGGTTGGTTCGCCGCGCCGCCCGGAACGCGACCGCACGGCTGACGATACGGTGGACATCGACGATCCGGTCATCCTCAGTATCGCGCGGCGGCTTAACGTTCACCCGGCGGTCGTGTGCCTGAAATGGGCGATCCAGCGCGGCGAAGTCGTGATCCCCTTCTC
The DNA here is from genome assembly GCA_020848855.1 of Anaerolineae bacterium. The sequence goes on from JADLHH010000285.1 coordinate 3,562, forward strand.
GACCACGCGCAGCCACTATCTGGCGAACCTGCGCAGCGCCATTACCGAGCCGCTGACGGCTGACGACATGGCGGCGATTGCCGCAATCGACAAGAACTGCCGCTTGATCAAGGGTCAGGTCTTCCTGTGGAAAGACGGGCAAAGCTGGGAAGACCTGTGGGATACTGATGGGGAGATCACCCCGGCATAGCTCATGGCGCATCGCTACATTCTGACCCTGGACAGCGGGACATCCAGCACCAAAACCGCCCTGTGGGATGAAGCCGGGCGCATCGTCGCGCAGGCGGTGTACGCCTACGCGCTCAACCGCCCGGAACCCCACTGGGCGGAAATCGACGCCAACGACTGGTGGCGGGCAGTCTGCGCGACCAGCGCCGAGGTCATCGCCAAAGCAGCCATCGACCCGCGCGACATCGCCGGAATCGGTCTCGACGGCGTGAGCTGGACGCTGATCGCGGTTGACCGAAACGCTGCGCCGCTCTCCCCGGCGATCATCTGGCTGGATCGGCGCGCGGGCGAAGAAGCGCGCTGGCTCAACGACCGACCGGATGCACAGGAGCTGGTCAATCTGGCGGCAAACCCACTCGACTCTGCCTACATCACACCCAAGCTGCTGTGGCTGAAGCGCCACCAGCCCGACATTTTCGAGTCGGCGCATCAATTCCTGACGGCATCCGGCTTCCTCGTCGCGCGCCTCACGGGAGTCTTCACCTGCGATTACACGCAGGCGTATGGCTATCACTGCTTCGACATCGCGCGCGAGCGCTGGGACGAAAACGCGGCGGCGCGCCTCGGCATCCCGCTGGAAAAGCTGCCGCCGCTGTTCCCGTGTACGGCAATCGCCGGGCAGGTCACCGCGCAGGCGGCGGCAGAGACCGGTCTCGCGCCGGGTACACCGGTGATCGTCGGCTGTCTCGATGCCGCGTCCGGGGCGCTGGGCGCGGGCGTGACCCGCCTGCAGCAGACCAACGAGCAGGGCGGTCAGGCGGGCGGCATGGCAGTCAGCCTCGATCACGTCGTCGTCCAACCCGACCTGATCTTTTCGCATCACGTCCTGCCGGGGCAGTATTTGCTGCAAGCCGGCACGACCGGCGGCGGGTCGCTTGGCTGGCTCCGTGACGTGCTCGCCCAAGCCGATCCGAGCGCCCCCAAAATCCCGTTCGAGCAGCTTAGTGAGCGTGTCGCTCACACGCCGGCAGGCGCGCACGGCGTCCTCTTCATCCCGTACATGGCGGGCGAGCGCACGCCGCTGTGGAACAGTGATGCGCGCGGCGTGTTCTTCGGTCTTTCCTACAGCACCACCCGCGACGATCTGCTGCGCGCGGTGATGGAAGGCTGCGCTTTTGCCGTCTACGACAATCTGCGGATTGCCGAGGGACGCGGAATCACCGTCACCGAATGTCTCGGCTCTGGCGGGGCAACCCGCAGCGACATCTGGTGCCAGATCAAGGCGGATATCTACGGCAAGCCGTTCACGGTCGCGCGCCTGGCAGACGGGAGCGAAGGCGGGCACGCGCTGGGGCTGTTCGCGCTGGCGGCGTCCGCCGTTCACCTGACGGATGACGTGGGCGCGTGCGTCGAGCGGCTGCTGCCGAACCGCCGCACCTTCGAGCCGTCGGCTGACCGACATACCCTATACGAGGAACTGTTCCGGGTCTACCACCGCGTGTCCCGGCGTTTACTGGAAGATTTCGACCAACTGGCTGCCGTCTCCCGGAAGTACGGATTGGGGCGGCAGCATTCAACGCAGGAGTAGAAAGTCATGCAAGCGGTTGTTCTGGAAAACAAGGGTGTGATGACCAGCCGGGATATTCCGACGCCGGAGCCATCGCCGGGGCAGATTATCCTGAAGGTGAAGGCGGCGTCAATCTGCGGCTCGGACATCAGCCGCTACGTCAAGGGTCACCGGATGTATCCGCTGGTTCTGGGGCACGAGGTCGCGGGCGTGATCGCGGCTGCCGGCGCGGGCGTCAGCAGCGATCTGCTCGGCAGACACGCCGCCATCATCCCGCTCGTCCCGTGTTTTCAGTGCGAGGAATGCCAGCGCGGCTACTATTCCGCCTGCCACAGCTACTCGTTCATCGGCTCGCGTCGAAACGGCGGGTTCGCCGAATACGTCGAAATCCCGGAGCGCAACGCCCTCATCCTGCCCGACGATCTCAGCTTTGAAGCGGCGGCGCTGATCGAGCCGTCGACGGTCGCGCGTCATCTGCTCGACCTGGGCGGATTTCGAGCGGGGCAAACGGCGATGGTGTTCGGCGCGGGGTCGATTGGCTTGATGCTGGTGCAGTGGCTGCGGATTCTGGGCGCGCAGACCATTATCTGTTCGGACGTGGTCGAGGACAACCTGAAGGTGGCAAGTCAGGTCGGCGCGCATCACGCTTTCAACCCGACTATGGTCGATGTGAACGCCGAGGTCAAGCGGCTCACGGGCGAAGGCGTTGACATCGCAATCGAAGCCGCCGGCGCGACGCAGGCGCTGGCGCAGACCATCCAGGTCACGCGACCGCGCGGCACGGTGGTGCTGGGCGGCAACCAGCCGCTCGACGCCAGCCTGCCGATGCAGTTCATCGAAGACCTGATGCGCAAGGAACTGACGCTGGTGGGCGGCTTCATGTCCTACTCCGCGCCGTTTCCGGGTCACGAATGGACGGATACGATCACGGCGATTCAGGACGGCAGCCTGGACATGAACGCCATGATCTCGCATCACTTCCCGCTGAGCGCCGCCCCCGACGTGTTCGCGCAAATCGGCGCTCACCAGCTTCACCACCAGAAGATCATCCTGCTGCCGGAGCCTGACGCATGACCGGGGCTGTTTGTCGCACGGGGGTTCATTTCGAAGCGCTGAGCGGATTACACCTGGTGATTATCCTTTGATGGGGCACGACATGTCGTGCCCCTACGCTACATCCCACGAAGGTACAATCGCTTTACGCTTGCGATAATTTATGAGGCTGCTGCCAGGACCGGCGCTGCGCTGGATGTTGAAATATGTGCGCCAGAGGAGCAGGAACGCCGGCGTTGCTGCGCGGTATCAGTGAACAAAATCGGCTCCCTGTTTGGTCAGGGAGAAACGAATATCTCTGTTGAGCAGAGATTATTTCAGACACCGTAGATTTACGGAATTTTGACCGTTTTCCCTCCAATACTGAGTCCAATATGAAAGTGCCCTAAACTGCCCCAAACCGGGAGTCGAGGGCATTTTTACGGTTTCTTGACCGTTCTCAGGGCAATACTTTCACCAATTTGACCGCTGCATCGGCGAGAATCAACAGCGTACATCACGAGGGAGGATACCGATGGATGTCGTGTTTATCGCGCTCGTTCTCATCCTGTTCGCATTGTCGTGGGGCTTTATCCGGCTGTGCGAAAAAATCTAGGGGGATGAAGTCATGAACTGGCTGTATCTGATTGTTGGACTGATTGCGCTGGGGCTGGTGTTCTATCTGGTCGCTGCCCTGCTCAAGCCGGAGTGGTTTTCATGACCGTCAACAGTGTTCTGCAACTGGCATTCTACATGGTCGTGCTGCTGCTGGTGGTGAAGCCGCTGGGCACGTACATGGCGAACGTCTACGAAGGGCGTTCATTCGTCAATCGCATTTTAAGTCCGGCAGAGCGCTTGCTCTACCGGTTGTTCGGCGTGCGCGAAGACGACGAGATGAACTGGAAGACCTACGCGCTGGCGTTTATGGTGTTCAACGTGCTGGGTCTGCTGGTCGTCTACGGGCTTCAGCGCGTGCAAACGTCGCTGCCGCTCAACCAGGGCACGCTATTCCTGACCACCGGCATGACCGCCGATTCG
>JADLHH010000286.1 GCA_020848855.1 Anaerolineae bacterium
GAATGCTCGCGCTCGACCGTCTGTAAGCGTCCCGTGCCGTCGACGTGCGTCACCGCCGGGATTTCGCTGCGCTTCGCGGGCAGCACGCCGTACACCTTGAGCATGAACGGGTCGGGGTACGACTGGTCGAAGTAGTCGGCGGTGGCTTCCAGCAGCACCGATGGCGCGAACGGGCGGAATTTCTCGCGGTGCTTGATGCGGGCGTTGAGGATATCCTTCATGTCGTCGCGGCGCGGGTCGGCGATGATGCTGCGGCTGCCGAGCGCACGCGGTCCCCACTCCATGCGACCCTGAAACCAGCCCATGACATTGCCATCGACAACCAGCCCGGCGGCGCGCTCGACCAGCGCGTCGTCGTCAAGCTGCGTGTAACTCAGGCTGAGGCGATCCAGCTCGGCACGGATGGCATCATTGCTGTAGGACGAGCCAGTGTAGGCGTCGTTCATGATGGTCGTGCGCGGCTGGTCGAGCACCTGATGGTAGATGTAATAGCACACGCCGAGCGACGTTCCGGCATCGCCCGCCGCCGGCTGGATGTAGATGTCCTCGAAACCGGTGTTGGGCAGGATTTTGCCGTTGAACACGCTGTTGAGCGCCACGCCGCCCGCAAGACACAGCCTTTTCGCTCCGGTCTCGCGCTGCAGCCGGTTGACGACGGCATATTCGGCTTCTTCGAGCATGGCTTGCAGCGAAGCGGCAACGTCCATCTGCGCCTGCGTGATTTCGGTGCGCGGCTGGCGTGGCTCGCCCAACAGGTCGATCAGCTTCGGCGAATACAGCGCGCCGATAGTCGGCTCGCCGCCCGCCCACGACATCGCCGCGCCTTCGGCGTGATGCACGAAGTAGTCGAGGTCAAGCTCGAATGTGCCGTCGCGCTGGACGCGCACCAGCCTATGCATGGCGTCCATGTGCTTCGCCGTGCCGTAGGGCGCCAGCCCCATGACTTTGCCCTCATCGCCGTACTTGGGGAAACCGAGCCACTGACTGACCGCCGTGTAGAAGATGCCCAGCGAGTGCGGGAAGTTGATCTCGCCGGTGACGGTGAGCTTGCTCCCCTTGCCTGTGCCCCACATGGTCGTCACGAAGTCGCCCGCGCCGTCCACCGAGAGGATCGCCGCGTCGTCGTAGGGCGAGACGAAGAAGGCGCTCGCCATATGCGCCCGGTGATGCTCGACGTTGTGAAACTGCGCCTTCAGGCGGGCGGCATCGAGGTTCAGGTGTTGGGCAAATTCGGTTTTGAGCGAGCCGACCTTCATGGTGTTGCTCAGACGGTCGCGCACCATGTTGAGCGTAGGGCGGGTGCGGAAGGCGAACAGCGCCGCCTGCATCAGATTGGCTTTGGGGTCGCGGCTGATGCCGATGTGGTCGAGGTCGGCGGGCGTGATACCGCCTTCGTCCAGCACGTAACGGATCGCTTCGACCGGAAAGCCCGCCCAATACTTGACGCGGTTGAAGCGCTCTTCTTCGGCGGCGGCGACCAGCACCCCGTCGCGGATCAGGCAGGCGGACGCACCGCCGTGATAGGCATTGATGCCGAGGATGTCCATGCGGGAAAGAACCCTTCACTGCGAACCAAACGGGGTGAATTATACACGATTACGAATCGCCTATAATTCATCAATCGACCGGACGAATGTGGTAAAACCGGGTAAGCACATTTGAAAGACACAGCCGATGATCGATTATAAGGACATCATCACACTGGAAGCGGGGAAACGCAGTGGTAAACCCTGTATTCGCGGACTGCGGATAACCGTCTACGATGTACTGTCGTATCTGGCGGGGATGACCATCAACGAGATTCTCAGCGATTTCCCCGATTTGACGCGGGATGACGTTCTCGCCTGTCTCAGTTACGCGGCGGATCGAGAACACCACACCATCATCGCCCGATCATGAAACTGCTGCTCGGAATCTACTAATCCGTAATCTATATCAGCTTGGCTGGCGTTCATTCGCCCGGCGCGTTCAGCGCTTCCCACTCGCGGGCGAGCAGCCCGTAGAGGATCATGTCGTGACGCTTGCCGTCGCGCAGCAGGTATTCGCGGAACGTGCCTTCGCGGGTGAAGCCGAGCTTCTCGTACAGCCGGATCGCCGCCGCGTTGTAGGAGAACACGGACAACTGGATTCGGTGCAGGTTGAGTTCGTGGAAGGCGAAGCGCAGCACCAGTTGCATAGCTTCGGTGCCGTAGCCCTTCTGCCGGTGCGACGGGCTGCCGATGCCAATCGCCAGCCAGCCGCAGCCGTGCGTCCACTGGATGCCGTCGATCTCGACATAACCGAGCAGGTCGTCGCTGTAGAGCAGACGAATCGCCAGCGCGACGGCGTCACGGTCGCGGTCGGCGGAGTCCATCCATTTGACCAGCGTGCTTTCGGTTTTGGGATAGGCGGGATGGGCATCGAACAGCCGGGAGAATTCGCCGTCCTCGTACCAGTGCGCCAGCGTTTGCGCATCGCCGGGGTGCAGGGCGGTCAGGCGGACGCGCTCGCCGATAAACAGGTTCGTCATCGAAGCCTTCTCCTTGAAAACCAGTGAACGAGCAAAAGCCCGACAACTATCGCCACGTAAGCCGCCAGCAGGAGCAGCGGCGGCGATTTCACCGCGTCCACCAGCGCCGCCCGCACGTCGAAATCGCAGGCTGCCGCCGGATCGTCGACGGTGGTGATCAGGGCGCGCGGCTCCCCGGTGGCGTCCAGATAGATCACGGCGGCGGTGCTCGCATCTGATCCTGACGGCGCGGCGTCGCTCAGCAGCGCGGCGACGACGGCATAAGCGCGGCGGGCATCACCCGGCAGCGCCGCTTCGACCGCCAGCGGCTCGCTCACGACCAGCGGCGGCACGCCGTAGTGCGCGGCGATCATCTGCGCGGCGGCTGCCTGCGCCGCTTCACGCCCGATCCCGACGGAATCGACGCGGCGGGCGGCGTACAGTCTGAGCGACTCGACCGCCGCACAGACGCCCGGCGTCCCCGGCGCGAACCAGTCCGGCTGTGGCGCTGTCCACAACGGAAGCTGCGCCGCGACCAGCCAGACGATCAGCGCCAGCGCGGGCAGCAGAATCAGCAGGCGGCGAAGCAAACGAGCATCACCTGAGCATCACAGCGGGAACGTCCACGCCAGCGCTTCCGGCAAAATGCTGCGGAAGCCGACCAAGCCGTGCCCGCTGCCGGTTTCGACAAAGCGGTAATCGACCGACGAGAAGCCTTCGAGGATCATCTTCAGGGCGTGCGCCGGCTTGTGGAAACGGGCTTTGGCTTCGTAGCGCCCGACCGACTGGAAGATGCGCTTCGGGAGCATCTCCGCCCCGGCGAAACGCTTGCTGTATTCGCGCAGCTCGTCCTGGAACTCGCCCCGTCCCAGCGGCGGGGAGATCATCAGCAGGCGGGTGAAGACTGCCGGATTCTTGAGCGCGGCGTGCGCCGCCCCAACCGCCCCGACCGCCACACCGCCGACGGCGACACGGTTCGAGTCGATGCGGTACTGCGTCTGCACGAAGGGCATGAGTTCGGAGAGCAGGAAGGTGTAGTACTTGTCGTTGCTGATGTAGTCGCGGTTACGTTCTTCCTGCGTGCCGCTCTGGATCATGGCGA
>JADLHH010000287.1 GCA_020848855.1 Anaerolineae bacterium
CTTTCGCAGAGTATAACGGACAACGTTTTACTCCACTATTCGGGGGCAAGCTCACTGGTGATGGATAATGCCTCGTATCATCATAGCGCTGCCGTGCGAGCGACCCTAAGTCTGTTTCAACACCGGGTTTGGGTCATCCGCTTGCCCGCTTACTGCCCGGAACTGAATCTGATTGAGCGCGTCTGGTTGTTTCTCAAAGCCACTGCGACCGCCAACAAGCTGTTTACCTCCCGTTCGCTGCTGGAGGAGAATGTGAGACAGGTGGTCGCTAGTCAGAACGACTCAACTAGCCCTGTCCAAATGGCATTTTCAAAGAACTTTCGATAGCTCACTTTTAAGTGGTAGAGCAGCGGATCATTGAAATAAAAATTCGGTACAAACTCTATTCCGCTGGGATCACCGCGTTGAATGGCGGCAGCCGTCTCGCCGACAAAACTGCGGTTCAGACGCATCATTGCATAGGTCCACGCCGAGTCCCAACGCCCGACATATTCGCTGTGGCGGGGAATGAGTTGAAGCGATTGATGACCAGCGTATGTGTCGAACGAGCTTCCATTGGTGAGGCGCACGTGAATGTGAGCAGAGCCGTCCAAAAGAAGGGCGAAAACGTCATCCTCCAGATAGGGGACAGGGATGTCCTCTGGAAATGCTTCCTGCCGCTCGATGACGAGGCTGACGTGGTTCCAGCCAAGCGATTCACTGGTAGTCAACACCTGAAGCGAGGTGTTTTTGTTCCACTGCTCAAGTGTTGGGTGAGACGCAGGCACGTCAGGCATGGGCAGCGCGCTTTTCTATCTCCCGTCAGATATACGAATTGCACAGTCGGCGTAGAGATCATTATAGAGCTATTCTTTATGAGCCTGTACCGTGTGAAAATCACATCGCTTCAAAACCATGCCGGCGTGAAACCGCCGTACACTCAACCCTCCGAGAATATTGGGGGGCTGGTTTGCAGTGAAGAAAAGTTGTCACGACGAATTCCGCTGATAACCATTGAAAATAGCTTCGTCACGCAATTTGATGATTTGTCCCACGCGAGTCCAATATAATCCGATTACATGAGCTATCTCACGATAGCTCATACCCTGCTTGCGCAAATCGAGGAGAGTTGCATGAAGCTCATCCTTGTCGGGATGGTATTGATCGGACTGTGTGGATTGGGGGACAGGGATGGCTAAATCGAGCTTATGCCTAGTGAACGGACTCTGTCCCTCAGGCCCATAATTGGTAATATAAATATTAACATCAAGGCAGCCTTCAATGAAAGGCTGTTTTTGTTTCTGTGTTTATGCTCGCCAGCAAAGTGTAGGGGAGAAAATCATCAGAAACCGCCTCTACTTGAAGGACTAATATGAGCTATTGATCAGTCATGAGCGCCAGGATTTCCGACAAAATCACACTCATGGGGTGCATTTGTCCCTGCGTGAGCGCACGCTGATAAGCGGCGCTGCCGAGCGACGCTTCGATCTCCAGGCAAATGGGGTTGAACTGAGATTGATCCAGCAGCGGATCATCCATAAGCGACCCTGCCCAAACTGTCGCTCTCTCGCTGAAACCAATACGCTGAAAATAGGCTATCGCGCTCGAAACGGCTTCCATTTTTTGAGGGTGAGAATCGAGTTTCTCGGCGAGGATCAGCGTTTCGTACAGCGCGCTCCGTGCCGCATCGAGATCATTCAGAGCGAGGTAGACGTTTGTCAGAATATATTGCAAATCGCAGAGGTGGCGTGGAAGCCCGGCGTCGCGCGCCAGCGATAAGCCCTCCTGCAACTGTTCCAGCGCTTTGGGCAGATATCCCAGCCGCATGTAAGTATCGCCCAGCAGGGTGAGACCGCGAATGATCTGCCGCTGCGTGTTCGTACTTCGTACCACATCCATCCCCTCTTCAATATGGCTGCGGGCAGCTTCCAGTTGACGGCGCTGCAACTCCAATGAGCCGAGATTGAGCAACCCAACTCCCAGCAGTCGCCGAAAGCCGAGCAGGCGGCACATATTCACGGCGCGCAGGAGACATTCCTCAGCCTGATCATACGCTCTCAGCCCAATCAATATCCTGCCCATCGCAATCAGCGCGTGGCAGATTTTGTTCTTGTTCCCGGTGGCTTCCATTAGGTCGAGTTGACGCGATAGGTAGTGGTGCGCCTTCTCGTAATCACCGCGATAGAAAGCAACGGCCCCGAGACCATTCAGCGCCCGACCTTTCACCTCGTCGCTGCCGATTTCGAGCGACAGTTCCAGAGTGCGTTGATAAAACGTATCTGCTTCCGCGTAACGTCCTCGCTCGTCGGCAAACACCCCCAGCAGCAAGTAGGCTCGCCCGACCGACAGCGAATCGTTCGCCGCCTCGCCGAGCTTCAGAAGCTGCTGAGCCAGGCGCTCCATCTCATCGAGCGTGCCGAGGCGATAGTAAATCATCGCCAACTCGTAGGACAGCGTACACGCCCCTTCCCCATCGTCGAGCTGCTGCGCTGACTCCAACGCTGCTTTCAGCCACACGGCATGGTCAGCGGCGCTGCGACGGTTCGACAACACCTCTAATCCGGCGAGCGAAAATTCCTCGCAAAGCTGCGCCGAAGCCTGATCGCTTCCTCGCTGCTGCGCCGCCCACGCCTGCCAGTGCTGAATCTGTTCCCATTCCAGATCGAACAGCGCGCTGCCGTAGGCGATGCTCGACTGTCCGTGCCGATGGGCAGCGTCGGCGGTGCGCAGCTTGTTCAGGTAATGGCGGGCAAGCCGAAACTGCGCAGTCTGAAGTGAGGACAGTGAAGATGCTGTCGCCGAAGTCATCTCGGCGTCTCTATTTCAAGGCGATCCAGTTGTTCAACCACCTCGGTTATCACATCCTTCAATGTCCGCGCCTTGCCCGCTTCGAGCGCCCGGTAATAGCGCTCTGTGCCGAGTTCCTGTTCGAGCTGGGCGCAAAGGGGATTGAAGAGTCTGGGATTCACGTACTCCGCGTGCAGCGTTAGTAATCCCGCCCACTGCGCCGCCTGCTCAGCCCGGTTCGCCTGCCGCCACAACATGATCGTGGGGACGAGCGCCAGCGCAAGGAAATTATCGCTTCCAAGCTGCCGCGCATAGTTGATCGCTTCGCGCAGCGGGTCGCGCGCCGCCGCCACGCGGTTCTGTTCCAGATGCCAGCGCGTCAACGCAGCGGAAATCTCGCACAGAAAATAGAGGATGTGATCTTCATGCGCAAGCCGCAGCGCCTCCCGCAGATAGGTATAGGCTTCCGCGTAGTTCTGCTGGCGCATTCGCGCGTCGCCGAAATACCATTGGATTTCAATCAGGGATGATTTCGCCTGAACCAACCGCGCCGCAGCAAGTCCCGCTTCATAATGGCGGCACGCCGCGTCAAGATTGCCGAGTTCTGCCTCGGTCGCGCCGAGCGACAGCCGGATGGATGGCAGCATCCTTTGAAAGCCGGTGTTCAGGCAAATCTGGAGCGCGCGCTCGGCATAAGCCTTTGCCGATGGATAATCCCGCAGTTCCAGCAGAACGTGGTTCATGGTGAGATACGCGGGCACGAGTTCGGCTTCTCGCCCGGAACGCTCGACAATGTGCAGATAGCGCCTGAAGAATTCGAGGGCGCGCGGGCTGTCCCCGCTGTACATGGCAACCCGCCCCATGCCCTGCAAGGCGCGCCCAAGCTCAGCCTCTGCCCCGACTTTTTCCAGCAGCGCAACACTCTTGCGGAAGGCGTTGTCGGCATCGTCCAGAGCGCCCACGTGAAGCCCCGCCTGCCCCAGAACATACCAGGCGCGCCCCATGTTGAAATCATCGCCCGAAGACTCCGCGATCTGGAGCAGATGCCGGGCAGTCTGCCGGGCTTCATCGCTCGCCCCCACGACAACGTAGGTGTGACCAAGCTCGTGAAGCAGCGTTCGTTCTGCGGTGCTGTCGCCGACCCGCTGTGCCACCTGGAGCGCCTGTTTCAGCCAGGTGATTCGTTCCGGCGGGCTTTGTCGCACGCGCAGGATTTCAAGCCCGGCAATCGAAAAATCGAGACAAACGCGCGCCTGCACGCTGTCAGTGTCCCCCGCCAGCGACGACCACGTCTGCCAGCGCTGAATTTGCAGCCAGTCCTGCTCGATTCGGGTGTACCAATAAGCGCGGTTCCCGCGCCCGCGATGGATAGCTGTGCTTGCGCGACGCAGGATGTCCAGATAATGCTCAGCCAGGCGCTGCTGAGCACCGGTCAGGGCATAGGCGGTGGTCACGGCGCAATCCCTTCTTCCAGCAACCAGCGCGCGTGCAGGACGAGCAGCGCGTGCATCTGGAACCGCCCCCCGCTGACAGGCTCCAGCAAACCCCGGTTGACCAGCACACGCGCCACCGGTCGCGGATCGCTGACATCCCACGCGACCGCCATCGCTTCCAGATCGAACGTGGCGGGCTTCGGGACGAACAAGCCGAGATAGGCGAAGCGGCGGCGCATTTCAAGGTCGAGCAGGTCGGTGCTGCGCTTTAGCAGCGCGGCAACCGTCGGCGACGTATCGCGCCCCGCGCCGATCATCTCGCTGGGGACGCGCGCCTGCAGCAGCCCCGCCCCAGTGCGCAGCTCAGCAAGCAGTTCCCGAATGCCCCACCCCAACCGCGATTCGCTGTGCAACAGCCGCCCGGCGACGTGAACCGCCAGCGGCAGCCCTTCCAGATCGCGCACCAGTTCCCGCGCCTCGTCGGGATATTCGAGGACGGTTTCCGGCGTGAGCTTGCTCAGCAGTTCCAGCGCTGCCGCGTCGGTCAACACCGGCAAGTGATACAGGTCGAAGGCGGTCGGCGCAAGCGCGGTCGCAACGTCGTTCAGGCGGCTGGTGATGACCAGAGCGCAGTTCTGCCCGCCTACCCGGAACGGCAGGGCGTGTTCGGCGTCCCACACGTCGTCCACGATCAGCAGCATCCGCCTGTCGCGCAGCACGGCAGTCAGTTGGGCACTGATCTCCTCGACTTTCCGCGCCCGCCCCGGCTCGTTTATCCTGAGCGCGTCCGCCCAGATGGAAATCTCGCCGAGGATACTGGTATTTTCCCCTAACGACGCCCAGAGGACGCCATCCGGGAACTGCCGGGCGATTTCCTGATCGTGGGCGAGCAGGGCGACGGTCGTGCTTTTGCCGACGCCGGGCCAGCCCTGAATGACCGTGACCGCACGTGTGTCGCCGCTGCCAATGCCCAACCGCCGTTTGATCTCATTCAGCGCTGGGTCGCGCCCGATCACCAGCGATGGGTACGGCGGCAGCACGCTTGACGCCTGTGGGCTAGCCGAAGTCGAGCTTGGGCTGAAGGCAAGCTGACCATTCTGGATCGATTCGTAAAGCTGAGTCGTCTCATCTTCCGGCGGCGTCGCCAGCTCGGTATCCAGCACTTCAGCGGCTTGATGATACTGGCGCAGCGCCTCGCTGCGCTGACCATTGGCGGCGTACAGACGCATCAACTGGCGGTGCGCCGGTTCGTGCAGCGCGTCGACCGCCAGCCATTGTTTTGCATACCGGATCGCCTGATCGTACTGCTGCGTCTCGGCGTAGTAGACTGACAGCCGACGGTGTATATCGGCAAATTCCCGCCGCAGCCAATCGCGCTGTGCCTGCTGCCAGTCGTCGTAATCGACGCTGTCGTCCAGGCTGAATCCCGCCATGAAATCCGCCTGATAGAGCGCAAGCGCCTCATCGTACAGTGCGACGCATTTTTCGCAGACGACCAGCGGGCTATGCCCATGCGTATCACCGCCGGAGAGCAGCGCCGTGAACGCATGAACATCGACCCAAAGGGCATCGCGCCTTAGCATCAGGCTGGTTCGCTCGGAGTCGATCCACTCAGCCGGGATGTGGGTCGTCAGGGCGCGCAGGGTGCTGCGCAGCGCCGAGCGCCCGTGATCCTTGTCGAGATCGGGCCAAAGTAGGGTCGCGATCAGATCGCGGCTTTGTCGCTGTTCGGCGAGCGCGAGGAATGCCACCAGCGCCAGCGCCTTACGCCGCTCGATCTTGACCGGAACACCCTGGTATTCGAGCCGGGGTAGCCCAAATAGATACAGTCGCAAATCGCTCATATCGGTTTTCTGTCACGCGCCTGTCACGCGCTTGTCGCGCCTATTCTATATATTATTCATATCTGGCTGAAATGCGATAAATCTCCAGTTCTATTTCGTCGCCGCCCTCGTAGACGCTCAAGTAGCCGTGAAGGGAACGCAACGATGAAACCTTTTCAACCCTGGCAAGACGCCGTCACGCTGCTTTCAGGCGCGAGACCTCACCGAACGCCAAGACCGGGCGAGCAGTTTGACGAAGCGGTGGAAACGCCGCGTCAGTCGCCTCAGCATCGTCTCTGGCTGCTGATCTGTCAGATTCGCCTGCGGCTGAGCATGCGCATGAGCGGGAAGTGCCAAGCCCAGAGCGAATCCCCTGCTGCTAGCGCCTACCGAAAGCGATACCTCTAACTATGGAGTCGTTGAAAGCCGCCCAAAAGGGGCACTACGCTCCTGAATGGATGGATGAAGCGTTTAAGTCGTTTCTGGATAGTAATCCTGCTTATTCACTTACCCAAAAACTGGATGCCCTGCGCGCGACCGAATATGGTCGGCTGGATCGGCATGGGCATGTCTACCTGGACTACACCGGCGGCAGCCTGTACGCGGAATCGCAGTTGCGCGAACACATGGCGCTGCTGACGGACGGCATCTTTGGCAACCCGCACTCGAAGAACCTCACGTCGATGGCGATGACGAGGCTGGTCGAGACCGCACGCGACGCCGTGCTGCGCTATTTCAATGCATCGCCGGACGAGTACACCGCCATTTTTACACCTAATTCCACTGGGGCACTGAAGCTCGTGGGCGAGTCCTACCCGTTTGCCGCTGGCGATCAGTATCTGCTGACTTTCGACAATCACAATTCCGTCAACGGCATCCGCGAGTTTGCCCGCGCCAGAGGCGCAGCCGCGATCTATCTTCCGGTTGTCCTACCCGACCTTCGGGTGGACGAAACCGAGCTGGCGGCAGCGCTGGATGGGGGGCGCTCCGGTCGGCACAATCTCTTTGCCTATCCCGCCCAATCGAATTTCACCGGCGTGCAGCACCCGCTAGAATGGATCGAGCGGGCGCAGGCAAAAGGCTGGGACGTGCTGCTCGACGCCGCGTCGTTCGTACCGGCAAATCGGCTCGACCTCAGCCAGTGGCATCCCGATTTCGTCGACATTTCATTATACAAGATTTTCGGCTACCCAACCGGGATCGGCTGCCTGCTGGTGCGCCAAAATGCCCTTCACAAGCTGCGCCGCCCCTGGTACTCCGGCGGCACGATCACCTTCTCGTCGGTGCAGGCGTTCGACCACTACCTGACGCCCGGATCGGCTGGCTTCGAGGATGGCACGGTCAATTACCTGAGCCTGCCCGCCGTCGAAATCGGACTCCGCTATATCGAGTCCATCGGCATCGACCTGATCCATACGCGCGTCATGTGCCTGACCGGGTGGCTGATCGATGAGTTGACCGCGTTGCGCCACAGCAGCGGCAGCCCGGTCATCCGGCTGTATGGTCCGCCGAACGTCGAGCGGCGCGGCGGAACGGTTCAGGTCAACTTTTTCGATCCCGATGGCGTCTTGATCGACTGCGGCGAAGTCGAGCGGCTGGCGAACGATCAGCGCATTTCGCTGCGGGCGGGCTGCCACTGTAATCCGGGCGCGCGCGAGGTGGCGCTCGGCTTCAGCCGGGATGAGCTGGTCGCCTGTTTCCGGGACAAGGACAGCCTCAGCTTCGAGCAATTTTTGCAGGTCATCGACGGCAAGACGACCGGGGCGCTGCGCGCTTCGCTGGGACTCGTCACGAATTTTGCCGATGTCTACCGATATATGGGTTTTGCCGAAACGTTTGTGGATCGGCGCTACAGCCACACGGACTAGGAGAGACACCGATGTTACGCTGGCAGCAACCGCAGTGGCTGGCTCTGGTCGCGCTCGGCACGCATGGCGGGCAGCCGCTCGCCGACGGCAGCACCATGTCCACCGGCATCCATCTGCGTTGGGATTTCGAGAGCGATCTGGGCTTCCCGGCGGGTGGATTCGACATCTTTCGCCGCGAGCATCGTCGCGGGCAGGAGTGGTGCGCCCAGTTTTACCCGCATGACGGCGGCGGCATTGACCTGATCGGCTTGGATAACGCGCCGAAGTTCGTGATCCGTCCATCCGGCGAAGCCCATCTTCAGGGCGGCTGCGGCGAGCAGCGCGACAGATCGCTCAAGCTGCCCGGCGAACAGACCCTCATCATCGGCTTCGATGAGCCGATGCGCACGGTCGAAATCACCATCGATCCGAGCAGCCCTCTGCCGATCACCGCCGAAGCCTTCTGGCGCAGCAATGAAGGCAACATGCTGGTGGATCGGGCGCAGGCGCGTGAGGCGGTGGGCGGCAATCTCGTGCTGCGTCTGCACGCAGACGCTATCGACTTTGTGACGTTAAGCGGCACAGACATGCTGATCTGCCTGGTATGCGTCGTGCGAGCGTCCGACAGCCTGACGAGCAACTGGACAGACATCCCTATCAACGGCGCGCCGATTGTCCTGCCCATCACCCACTCCGACTGGGCGGGCGTTCATCCTCATTCGCCCGACGACAGCGCCGAAGCAGCCGCGCGCCTCCCGGCAGCGCTGTCTGCTGAAGTCCGCGCCGTCTATCAGAGCGGCTTCGACGACGAGCTGCACGCTATTCTGTACGATCTCGTCGGGACGCGCCCACAGCGGCGTGCCTATGTCGACGAAGTCGGCAGCAGCGCGGACGACCTGCCCGCGCCGAATAAGCTGCACTGGCAGACGCTTCAGCTTCTGCGCCTGACGGCGCTCGACCCGAATCTGGCGCGCATCCTGGGACTCTACTGGCAGGACAGCGACGTGACCACCGGAACATTCTACGATTACCGCATCGTCGGTTACTGGGGAGATCGACCATTCCCTGGTCGGGTCTACAACTTCGACGCGCTGACGGTCGGTACGCCGTATCCGACCACGCTCACGCTGGACGATATGCTCATCGCGTCGCCGAACCCGATGACAGTGGTTGACGACACGTGGGACGACGATACGACCAGCGCCCTGCGAATCGAGCCATTGATCGCCGGCGCGCCGCTGACGATCACGCTGCCGGAGGGCGCGGCTTCGGTGACGCTGCGCCTCAAGACTGAAAGCGCGATCACGATCAGCGCCTATCAGAGCGGGTCTCGGATCGAAGAAGTCGAAACCGAAGCGGGCGAAAACACCATCACGATTGAGCACGCGCCGGGCATCACCGACCTGCGCCTCGACGTTGACGCGACGATCACGCTGGTGGAGCTGGTCGCCCGCCGGACGACCGGGACGGTCGGCGATTTGCAGTATGTCACCTTCCGCCACCGCATCCAGACGCCGCTGCCCGTGCTGGCGAGCGCGGTCACGGCGGCGGTCGTGCTGCCCGGCGGCGCGAGCCTCGCCGACGACGGCATGCTGCTCGACGGACAGACTATCGCCCTGCGCTGGGAGCTTCCCTCGCACGCCACCAGCCTCATGGAAGAAGAAGGCATCTTCTATTTCCTGCGGCGAGCATACGGCGGTAATGGGGATCGACCGGAGCCTGTGGGCGACCCTATCGTCCTCAATCCAGTCTCGCCAACGCTGATCACCAGGAGCGTCGCCGCTGGCGCGCGCACCCCATATTATCTCGACCACTTTCTGCCCGATGGCTGGTATAGCTATCAGGTGCAGGCGGTCGACCTGTTTGGGCGGCTGAGCGACTGGGGCAGGCGCGCTGTCGTGCAGGTGCGCGATAGCGTCGCACCGCCGCCGCCGACCGCCATCCGCGCCAGCTACCTCGACCTCGACGATCCCTATCTGCCTTTGGAGGACACGAGTCATGCGTCGGGCATCAGGGTGGCGTGGGAGTGGTCGGGGTTCGCGCGCCTGCAAGCGCCCGACTTCACCGGCGCGGCGGGTCAATTTCGCATCTACGCTGCATTAGGCGACCTGAACACGCTTCAGGGCAGTATCACCGGCATCACGGATCGCGGGACGTTTTCGGCGCTGGTGACCGACGCCAACTGGAACGGCAGCACTGACGATCTGGCGGGGGAGCGGGTGCGTATCGGCTCGACCTATTTCGAGGTGCGCGGCAACACGACCGGCGACAATTTTGTGCTCACGGTCAACCACCTTACCGCGCCGCCGCTGAAACCCCAGATCGGGTTGTTCTCGCTGGTTTTCAGCCCCGATAAACCCTACTGGACGGATTATAAGCAGGCGATAAGCTGGGATCGGCGGCTGCATGTCGAGCCAGTGGTCGACCTGCCGACCGTCGTCGGGGAGATTGTCACGGTCAGTGCCGAAGCGGGCGGCGTGGTCGTCACGACCGATCAGGCATTGGACGACGACGGCATGTTGACACCGGGCGTGCTGGTCAGCAGCGGGATGATCTACCACGTGACCCGCCACGATACCGGCGGCGGGCTGACCGTGACCGTCGACCCGCGCGAGCTGGCGGGCGATCCGCCCACGAACGTGCAGCCCACCGCCGGAAATGCCTTCGTCTACTATCCGGGGCGGCGCTATCAGGTCTATCTGTCCGTTCCTGAACGCCTCCTGCAATCCATCAACGGGACGGAGGCGGCGCATATCGGCGTGTCCGCTTCGGATGGCAGAGCGTATGTCGAGGACGACCCGCGCTGGACTCTGCCGAAGCACGGCGCGCTCGGCGATCAGCCGGGCAACGAAAGCGCGGTCGGGACGCCGTGCAAAATCATCGCCATCCAGCGGACAGCGCTGCCCGCGCCCGGTGGCGTGCCGCCTGCGGGCGATGCCCCGATCTACGCCCAGCCCGCGAATTACTATGGGCAGGCGCTCTATACCCTGAACTGGTCGCCCGTGCCGGACACCAGCGAATACGTCGTCTACCGGTGCAGCGGCGCGGTGCTGTTCGACCAGGACAGCAAGTCCCGCCGCGAAGGGAAGGGATTCTACGCCAGCGCCGATCCGTTCGCCGACGATCCCGGTTTTGCCGACTGGCTGGCAGAGAATTATCCCGATTTGACTGCCGATACGCTGACGACCGAAGCATGGCGCGACTGGTCGGCGAATTTCTATCCGGCGCTAGACGACGCGCAAATTCAGGCGCTGGCGAATCGCCCCGGCAGCGAGGCGGCGTTCCGGCGTGCGAATACGGAGACTGTGACCGAAACGTCCTACACCGACACGTTCGATGGACGCGGGCATGGTATCTACCTGTACCGCGTTCGCGCCATTAGCGCCGCCAACGTACCGGGCGCGTGGAGCGACACGTCCCCACCTGTACATATCTACGACATCACGCCGCCCGCGCCACCGGTCGTAACGGGCATTGTCAGCGGAGAACGAAGCGTCACGCTCATCTGGCGCGCGAACGCTGAGACCGATCTGGCAGCTTATCACCTGTGGCGAGCCGAGACAAGAGATGCGCTCGCCGACGTGCGGCGAATTGCCCCGACAGCGGTCATCCCGCCGACAGCAGGCATGGTGACAGAAGCTTTTCCAGACGAAAATCTGCTGACAGGGAAAAGCTACTTCTACCGCCTCGCCGCTGTCGATAGCAACGGCAACGTTTCAGAGCCATCTCCTCTTTACACAGCGCGTCCGGTGGACACCGTTGTGCCCGCACCGCCCGAATGGCGTGTCGCGCGCTGGAATGACGACGCGACCGCCGTACTGATGCGCTGGACGCTGGCGGATGAAACCCACGAAACCCTGATCCAGCGCAGCACGCCCGAAACCGGCGGCATCTGGCTGGCGGTGACGGGCTGGCTGCCCGCCGGTACGCGGGCTTACGCCGACGCGGGCGCGACGTTAGCCGAGACCAATACCTACCGCCTGCGGGTTCGCTCCGCCAGCGGCAACCTGAGCGTGGAGTACAACGAGATCGTCGTCGACGCGGCGACAGGATAAACGCGATGACCGATACCAGTTCGTGGTTTCTCACCCATACCCTGACAGGCGATAATGTCATCACCCCGCTGATCGACGGACAGGCGGCGCTGGGCGAAATTCAAAGCCAGATCAGCGCGCTCGGTGCGGGCGATTTCTGCTTCTACGGCTCGTGGATCATGTACCACGATTCGACCACCCTGCCCGGCAGCACCCGGACGCTCAAGGATGAATTCATCGACGCCATCAACCGTGGAGCCGACATTCGCATTCTGCTCTACAAGGGGATGCCCGACTCTTCAACCTACTACAACACGGATCATCGCCAGACCCACGTGCGCGTCATGAACGACATCGGCGCGGCGGGTGGACAGGTGATCATCGACACTCACCATCCGGTTCAGGGTTCGCATCACGACAAATACGCGATTTTCGGCAAGGTCGATAGCTTTGGCGGCTATCGCCTGACCGGATTCTGCGGCGGAATCGACCCAGTATACGACCGTCTGGACGATCCTCAGCACAACGCAACCGGCATCCTCGGCTCTTATCACGGCTGGCATGATGTCCAAGCCAAAGTGGAAGGTCCGGCGGCGACCTACCTGTGGTACGACTTCGTCAATCGCTGGAATTCGAATGACGAAGCCGCCTCCGCCCTCAAAACCGAGACGACACACATCCCGTCGGAAACCTATGGCATATCGAGCGGCGCGCTCACCGGACCGAGGAATCAGGTCGAGGTGCTGAACACCTACAGTTGCAGCGCGCTCGGCTATCCATCGTGGTTCGTGCCGAGCGGCGGCGTGCAGACCATCCAGCAAGCCTACGTCAACGCCATCGCCAACGCCCAGCATTACATTTACATCGAATCGCCGTTTTTCGTGGACGAAACCATCTCCACCGCCCTGCGCGACCGGCTGAACCAGAATCCGCCGGTATACGTCATCGTGCTGACCAATCTGTACGGCGGCGGCGAAGGCTACTATCTCGACGCGAATTTCGACATCATCCGCGAAGCGCCGGCGTCGCTGCCGCTGTTCTACCCCTGCCAGCTCGTCCATGCCGACGGCACGCCGATCTACGTACACGCCAAGCTGATGATCGTGGACGACGTGTATTACACGCTGGGATCAGCCAACGTCACCCCGCGCAGCATGACGATGGACACGGAGATCAATATCGGCGTAGTCGGCGACGACGTGATCACCTACAACTATCAGGGGGTCGATTACGAGGTTCGCCAGTCTGCACGCGACCTGCGGGTGGCGCTCTGGCAGGAGCATATCCAGCTCGCCAGCAGCGACAGCCTGCTCGAAATCCCGACGGCGCTCGACACCTGGCTCGCCAGCATCGGCGTCGCCCCGTCCCGCGTGCAGGGCAACGATCCATCGACCAGCCAGCCGGGGGGCATCTTCGAAACGGTCGGGTGGATGACCTGGCAGAACCTGATCGCCCACCCAACCGACCACTGCATCTAAGCGTTTTTCGAGAAGCCGAGAAAACCATGACCGACCTTGCCCAAACCTACCTGCCGCTGCGAGCAGACCTGCAAAGCTGGTCGGCGCTGCCGCTGTTCCCCGCCGACTTCGCCGCCTACCCCGACGATTCGCTGCTGGATCGCCTGTACCTGATCGCCTCGTCGGTGGAGGAGTTCGAGGAAAGCCTCGCCGCCGCGCTCGAAGTCGCGTGGGAAGGCATCGAGGAAGTCAGCTTCCCGCTCTTAGGGGCGCAGGGCATCGCGCTGGTGCTGGGTGGCAGCATGGCGACAAACATTGGGCTGACCGTGACCTTCGCGGCGGACAAAATCACTTTTGCGCTCACGTCGCGCGTCGGGCTGCGCTTCGACGCCACGCTGATCCGCCCGGTCGTCCTTGAAAACGGCGTTTATCGCGCGGTCGAGGGCGGCATTTACGAAATCGCCTTCGAGGACGCGACGGTCACGCTCGATACCGACGGCAATCTCGACTTCCAGAACCTCGATACGATTGCGCTCGCGCCGTTTGCCATTGGCGATACGGGCGTGGTCGTCGTCCCCGGCACGGTAACGCTGTGCTTCAGCAGCGACTCGGCAGCGGGGTTGATGGCTACCCATCCCGACGCGCAACTGACCGCCGACTTTCGCGGCGTCTTTATCGCCGATGGCAGCGTCGTCTTTCCCGACGACTTCCCGATTGAGTCGGTCTCAATCCGCAGCGCCTTCATCGGCAATCAGGGCTTCACCGGCACGGTGCAGGCGACGCGCGGCGATGCCGGGCTGACCGAGCGCGGGGCGTGCATGGGCTTCCCGTTCAGCCTGACGAGCGTCAGCCTGACGTTCGTGCAGAACGCGATCACCGGCTGCGCCATCAGCGGGACGCTCACCATCCCATTCATAGACAGAACCGTCGACGTGAATCTGGGGCTGGGTCTGGACGGCACGCTGACGCTTGCCCTCGCCGATCCTCAGGGACTCGCCAGTCTGGAAATTCCTCAGGTAGGGACGCTGAAATTGACCAGCCTCGGCTTCGCCGTCGCTGATCAGGGAGTGGGCGTCCTGATCAGCGGCTCGCTGCTGCTCTCGGTCGCTGATCTTCAGTGGCCCGAGGTAGGCGTGCAGTCGCTGTGCATCCGTCCCAATGGCGAAGTGAGCGTGCCCGGCGGCTGGATCGATCTGCAAGCGCCGCTGGCGGTCGATCTGTTCGGCTTCCGAATGGAGATGAGCGCCATCGGCTTCGGCAAGGAAGACGACGGGCGTTCGTGGATCGGCTTCTCCGGCGGCGTGAATCTGATCGACCTGCTGCCGACCGGGGTCTCGGTCGAGGGTCTGCGCATCCTCTGGAATCCGAGCGTCGATTTCTCAGTCGATCTGACGCTGCAAGGCGTTGGCATCGAGCTGACCGCGCCCGGCGTGCTGCACCTCGACGGCAGCGTTTCGCTCATGAACGACGGTGACGACCACTATTTCACGGGCAGCGCGACGCTCGACCTGTCCCCACTGGGCATCAGCCTCGATGCCTCGATCAAGCTCGGTCACGATTCGGCGCTCGACTACAACTACGTCTACGTTTTCCTCAGCCTGGAACTGCCGGTCGGTATCCCCCTGTGGGCGACGGGCGCGGCGATCTACGGGATCGCCGGGCTGCTTGGCATCAATGTCGAGCCGACGACGACCAACGGCGACTGGTATGGCTGGTACGCCGCGCCGCCCGAATTCAACATCACCGACGCGGGCAAATGGCGTGGTGAGCTGGGCAGCATGGCGTTTGGCGCGGGCATCGTCATCGGCACGCTGTTCGACGCCGGCTGGACGGTTTCGACCAAATCGCTGCTGGCGCTGCTGCTCCCCGGACCAACGATCCTGTTCAACGGCAAAGCCAACATCCTCCAGTTCCCGCCCGGCTTGCTCGAATCCAGCGAAGCCAGCCTCAATTTGCTGGCGCTGCTCGACGGCAACGCGGGCGATCTGATGCTGAACATCGACGCGGGCTGGGAACTCAAGCAGATCGTCGACCTGAGCGCCTCCGCCGAAGCGTATTTCCAGTTCTCGCGCCCCGATAACTGGCATCTGTATCTGGGGCAGGATCAGCCCGAATCGCGCCGGATTCGCGCCTACGTGATCGCGCTGTTCAACGCCGACGCTTACCTGATGATCGACGCCGACGGCATCGCCGCCGGGTTCCGCGTCAGCTACGGGCAGGACTGGCGCTTCGGTCCGGTCGCCGTCGCCCTGACCTCGTGGATCGAGGCGGGCGCGGCGCTCACCTGGCAGCCCGTGCAGCTTGAGGGCAGCCTGAGCCTCGGCGGTGAGTTCGCCGTCAGCATCGCCGGGTTTGGCGTGGGCATCGCGGCGCAAGCCACGCTCTCCGGCAAGACGCCCACGCCGTACTGGGTGCGCGGCGAACTGGCGCTGACCGTCAACCTGCCCGCGCCGATTAAAGACCTTGAACAAGATATTCTGCTCGAATGGAAGCAGGATTTGCCGCCCGATCTCGCTGATCCGTTGCGCACGATCAGTCTGGAGCATCTCAAGGTCAGCGAGACGTGGCAGCCGTCGCTGAGCGGCAGCGCGCTCGCGCCGACCGATGGCGGGTTTGAAGCCGGACCTGTGGTCCCGCTCGACGCGCGCCCGCTGATCGTTTTCGACCGCTCCGTGCGCGACAGCAGCGGCTTGAACAACGTCAACGCCGCCTACGCGGGCGGCACGGCTATCGGCGATTACACGTTCGATTATGAACTGGAAAGCGACGCGCTCAGCCTGGAAATGTGGTCGAAGGCGGGCGCGGGCGGCTGGTCGCCGTTCCCGTCAGCCGATCTCAGCGGCGCGTGGACAGCCGAACTCGACGGCATGGGCAGAGCGGTGTCGAGCAAGCTGCAAATCATGGCAAAGACGCCGTTCGCCTTCACCCGGCGCACGTCGCGCACCTACGCCGACTGGTTTCTCGCTTCCAACCCGAACTGGCTGTGCGGCGATGGCGCGACGGCGACCGTCTACTGCGTGGACTGGACTGATATACACGAGGCGCAGGGTGTCGGCACCATTTATCCGTACCAGAACCTGACCTTCATCGCCCGCTACGCCATGTGGCTGCAGCCCGCGCCGCGCAACACCATCTGCCGCATCGACGGCACGTCGGGGCTGTATTTCGCCTATACGCTCTGGATTCAGTTCCCGGAGCCGGTGCGCAGGGTCGAGTTGTGCCTCGAAGGATCGTTCGAAGCGGTGCGCGCCTATTCCGGCGGCACGCTGCTCGCTGAGACGGCAGCATCCGAAGGCACGACGGTCATCGAGGCAAGCGGCATCGACTGGCTGGAAGTCGTCGCCCTGATCGACGACGCGGTGCTGGCGTCGGTGTGCTACACCACCGAAGCGGAAGCGGCGTCGGTCGACGCCGAGACGGTCAATCAGCAGATTATCGAAGCCAATGCCTTTAGTTGGAGCAGCGAAGACCCGATTCTGCCGCCGGACACGTACTTCCGCCTGAAGGCGACCGTCACGGTGACGCGCAAGCGCGGCGGCGCGGTGGACGACGAGCGCGCCTATACGCACTACGCCTATTTCCAGACGGCAGCGCCGCCCGCACTCACGCCCGGCGCTCAGCTTCCCGCTCCGGCAGAATCGTCGGCGCTGGAAACCGGGCACTACCCCGCTGGCGACCTCGCTGACCTGCGCACCTACATTGCCAACCTGATTCCGGCGCATGGGGGGCGCGCGGTTTACCGGGCTTACGATCTCGGCGCGGAATTCAACGAGAACTACGTCGAGCAGATGTACGGCGCGGATATGGCGATCCGGCTGCGCGACGCCAACGATCAACCGATACTGGATGAGGACGGGGGCGAGATTCAGTTCGCCAACCAGTGGGCGAAGCTGCCGACTTCCGAGCTTTCGACTACCGAAATCCCCTACATTACACGCATCGAGGACTGTGTCTCGATCTCGGTCGGCGGCATCGCCGCGAATCACACCTTCAGCGCCAGCTACGGCGTCCTGTTCGCCGAGGACTTTTCCGGCACGCTCGATGCCTGGACAGATGTCGATGCGCCGGATGGCAGCACCGACGACAACTGGGTCGCTGAGAATGGGATGCTGATCCGCGCCACGCCGATTCTCTCGCCGCTGGGAGCGCTGCTGGTCGCGGGCGATCCCACCTGGGGGGATTACGCCGTCGAAGCGGAATTGACCAGCGATGGAGATGAAGTCGGCTTGGTCGTGCGCTACCGTGACGATGACGCGGATGGGCTGCGCCGCTGCTATCGCCTGCGCCTGAACGCGGGCGGGCGTTCTTTTGAGCGCATCACCGGTTCGGATGTTGTCGTCCTGTGGCAGGATTCCGCCGCCTATACGCCTGCGGCTGGTCTGGTCGTGGCGATTCAGTGCCTCGGTCAGCGCCTGCGCGGGCAGCTTGGCGGCGAGCTGCTGTTTGACCTCGTGGATGGAGATGGCTTCACCACCGGGCGGATCGGGCTGTACACCAATACAACCGCCGCTTTTGAGCGGGTGCTGGTGCGCGACTATCCCGGCGCGGCGCTGGCTGCCGAAACGCTTTACCGGGCGGAGCTGATCGCCAGCTACGTGCTTTATCAGGCGGATGGGTGGCAAAGCGATCCGGCAGCGGGTTGGCTCGAACTGGTCGAAACCGATGGTGATCGACGGCGCATCGCCGTATTCGGTCAGGATACATGGGCGGATTATCGCTTCGAGGCGACGTTCACCGCCCGCAGTAACGAGCGCGTCGGCTTCCTCTTCCGCTTCCAGCTAGACTCGGACGGTGTGTTCGAGTGTTATCGCCTGCTGTTCAACCCGGCTGACCAGAGCGTGCGGCTAGCGCAGCTTGCCGGAAGCTGCGACCTGAACACCGGCACCTATACGGTTACGTCTCGCATGCCCCTTATCGACTGCGCTGGCGCATCCTGCGCGATCGACTTCAACCTGACTGAACACGATCTGGCGCTGACGTGCGAGGGCGATCAACTGCGCGTCGAAATCGACGGCAATCCGGTCACGACGATCAGCGATGCGTCGCTGACGAGTGGCAAAGTCGGGCTGTACTACAACGGCACGGCGGCGACGCCTACGTCATTTGCGGGCATTCTGATTCGCTCCACCCCCAAAGGTAAGGTTTTCGGCTGGCAGTTCTCGACTTCCGCCTTCCCTGGCTTCGTCGAGCATCTCGACAGCTTCGCCGGCGTCATCTACCCCACCGATACGCTCCTGCCTTCCGCCACCGATCTGACTGCGGCGATAAGCACAGCAGTGGCGGCTCTCGCCGATGCATCGAATACTCTGCTTGCCGCCCGCAGCGACCTGGCGGCGTCGGGCACGACCGAGTTCGCTGACCAGCTTGCAGCAGTGACAGCGGCGCGCGTCGCGCGCGATTTCACCGCCAGCGAACACTACCAGGCGCTCTTTCGGCTGTTCTTCGGCGAGACCTACCGCCCGCGACCACCAGTGGTGGAGTTGACCGAGCTGCTCGGCAGTGATGGTCGCTACGCCCTGCTGTTGGAAAGCCCCGAACCACTAGACTGGAACCGTATCACATTTGCGATCAAGCGGCGGCAGGCTAACGGCGATTATAACGACATCCGTTCAAGCGCCTTCATCGTCTGGAGTGATGACGGCACGCGCGCGCTGATTCTAGCTACGAATGGGGCAGTGCTGCCCAGCGGGATATACATGCTACAGCTTGCCTTCAATCTCGATATTGGCGCTGAGATGCCTGTCCTGCGGCGAAATGGCAGCACCATTCCAGAGACTGTGGCGCTCGATTTCGATCTGCGTTGAGGAACGCGAGAAAAACTGCGAATACTCAGTTTTCCGTGCGAGAACAACCTGAGCAATCGGATAAACAAGCGCACGCAATAATGATGTGGATTACTCGGAATCCCTGCCGTCTGACTTGACAATCTGCTGCACCCGCGTCCAATGCAGCCCAACTACCTGCGCGATTTCCCGATAGCTCATGCCCTGCGCACGTAGATCGAGCACGCTTGAGCGAAGCTGCTCCTTGTCGGGGTTACGCTCAGTAGCAATAGCGACATCGGATTGAGCAAGCGCAAAAGAGAGCTTATGCCTAGTGTACGGCACTCTGCCCCTCGGGACTGCGAACCCCTGACTTCTACACTTACGGTTCAGCCCTGTTTCAGGTTGGAACACGAGGGACAATGCCTTCCTGCCAATATTGTGAATCCAAACGAACGCGGTTTACCCAAGCCTAGTTTGCCTAATCGAATTCCCGCCAGGGACTATCGTCCTCCAGTGGCTCGACTATCTTCATGGACTCCAGCAACCGGGCATAGAGTTGATCAGCGACATGCAGCAGCGAAGCGCCTTTCAACGTGTCCCACTCTGGTGCGATGATTCCCTCGACACTGGCGTGAACTGACATCAATTCAAATACTTCTGAGTCGTCCATAAAGGCATAGTCAGGTTCTTCGACCCGCCCGTCTTCCAGCATGAATTGCAGGGTGCCATTGATTGCGATGACCGCCTCGCTGTAGCTATCGAAGTGACTCAACTCCAGAGTGTGAGCTTCTTCAGCAGCGTTGATCTCGTCCATAGACGCCTGCGACGAGAGCGTGGGGTAAAGGACAACACACAGACTCCAATCAAGCAGCTTCTGCTGTGGATCGACCACACGCGCCACCTGCAGCCGCCAGCATTCCTCTTTTGTCCGTGCGACATGATCATGGAGGCGGTCAGACCCATAGGGATGCTGCGAATAGGCATCCTCGCTTCCCAACTCGAATAACCCCTCGAAATCGAAGAGCGATTCATCCTCCAATGCCGCTTCGACAGCCTGTTCCTTCACGATATCGATCACGACAAGAAAGAAATCGAGGTTGTCGTCTTGAGCACGTTGCTCAGCTTTCTGCAAGATATGTTCAACAGCGGCGTCGAAGGCCACCTGGTCAGGGTACTTGCCAAAGGCGAAGAACTCCCCTGCGGCAGAACCGTCGCCATTCAACCACCATTTATCGAGTCCACCCTGGCAGGCGATTTCCTCGTTCTCCTCGAATGATAAATAGGTGAAGCGATACTCAATCTGCGGCTCCCCTTCGACCCAACCTGCTTGTTCTACGACGAAAGCACCTCGCTCTTGATCGTACGTAGCTCGCCAATAGTTTCGGTCTAGCATGTTCACCATCCATTGCCCGTGAGCCGTTTCATCAGGCACTTAACCCGCTTCGACACTCACGAAAACAGAACGCATTAATTGTCAGAAGGTGCCAAATGTATCAGCGGTGGATGATCGGATGCATGCCCTGGAGGGAGAGTCCGAAGCATACACCGACGGAGTTCAACGCTTCGCCTTCAGCACTGGGTTCACAAATCAGGTCGTTACGCCGCTCTTTGGGAACTTACTCGTCGGCGATGGGCTTGTACGAAAATGACATCCCTCA
>JADLHH010000288.1 GCA_020848855.1 Anaerolineae bacterium
CGGCTGAAACGCGCCCATGCGATCAGCAGCATATCGTGGTTTTTGTGTGGATTGATGTTCGCCGGGTACAGAATGTAGCGCTCTGGGAGGTGCTGCGGCTTCGCTGGAGTGAAGTTCCTGCCTTGCTCTGGAAGAATATTGTGGTGAATGACGCGAACGTCGGCGAAGCGCTCGCCAAAATGGAACGTCAGCCGCTGCTGAACGGCTTTGGAAGAGACGACGACCCGCGCTGCGCCGTTCAGCCAGCTTTCGGCGTAATCGCGCTCGCGCAGTGAAGCGCTGCCGCCGAGAATTTCGGGGAAATCCAGGAAGGTTGTGTCCTGATACGTGCAAACTACCGCCGCCTGAGCCGCCTGAAAGGGTCTCCCGTGCGGCCAAAAGGCGTAGACAACGTCGCAATCGGCGGAATGTTTCCACAGCTCCGCCGCTTCAATTCGGGCGATGTACGGCGGCAGAAGGCGTCGGAGCAGCGCGTTCATCACGCGCTGGTTATATCCGCGCTGCTTCTGTGCCAGCAGCAGATTCTGAAGCTCAGACCGGGCTAACGAAACGATTTTGAGCTTTTCGGTTTGATATGAGCGTAAATTGTGCGCTTCGATTGCGTGTTTTGGGACAACCAGACGTACCGAAGTGACTTCCTGATGCCGAGACATTGCGGGGACGAGCTGCATCAGCAGGCGAACACCGCCGCCGAGATTTACGAATGGACACCATACCAGTATCTTCAAACATGCCTCTCTCGCGCTGCATCGACCTGTGACAATGATATATTGCACAGGGCGCGATGCGAAAGACCAGGCGGGAGCGAATTTGGAGGGCAGCAGCGCAGGGCGCATCTCCCACGCCGTTTTTGCTGCGCGCCGAGAGGCATACTGGACGCGAATCGCGTCGTGCAAGACGGGCGCAGCGGTCACAAAATGCACAGAAGATACTCACTTTACAAAGACAAAGTTTGGGGTGTAAGATCGCGCTTGGTATTGTGATAACGAGGTATTCCAAACGTAATGGACGGTAGTCCCAGTTATCGTCAAAGTCGTCCACACACCTTTCCCCGGCTCTAATTCCTTCTATTCACCTCCTTCAGGGGCGGTAGACGGTGCGCCGGACTCGGTGGCGCAGTCGTTCTCGCCGTTTGAGACGCCCTGCAAGACAGACTGAGACAGCTTTCATTCGCCCGAAACGGCTGATTCTTCGTTTTCCGGCACTCCGGCGACAATCGCTCATCTTCGGCATTCCACGATGCCGAGCCGAGGCGAGCGCGTCTCACTCATGAGGAGGTGTTCATGACCCTGCGTGAACGGATTTTTCGCTCACCCTCCCGCGATGGCGTCCTGTTCAGCATAGGCGACGGGGTGGTGCTGCTGGTCGTCACCGTCGTGCTCTACCTGGGCGTGCGGCTTGCGCTGGCAACCCCGGACATCATTCAGGGACCCAGCATCAACCTGGACCCGGCGGCGCTGCCCTTCTACGCCCTGCTCTCGATGGGGCGGATGCTTGCCGCCTATCTGCTGTCGCTGATGTTCTCGATCTTCTATGGCTATACGGCAGCCCGCAGCCCGCGCGCCGAACGCTGGCTGATGCCGCTGCTCGATGTGCTTCAGTCCGTGCCGATCCTCTCCTTCCTGCCGGTTGTGCTGCTCAGCCTGACGGCGCTGCTGCCGCAGCGTGCCGCCGTCGAGATCGCTGCTGTCGTGCTCATCTTCACCAGCCAGGCGTGGAACCTGACCTTCAGCTTCTACCAGTCGATGCGCACCATCCCGACGGAGTACCGGGAAGCGGCGGCGGTGTTCCGCTTCAGCCGCTGGCTGCGCTTCAAGCAGGTTGAGCTGCCCTTCGCCGCGACCGGCTTGATCTGGAACAGCGTCATGTCGTGGGCGGGCGGCTGGTTCTTCCTCATGGCGGCGGAGATTTTCACCCTCGGCGACCGCGACTTCCGCCTGCCGGGGCTGGGCGCGTATCTGCAGACCGCCGCCTCGCAGGGCGACACGCGCGCGCTGTTGATCGGCATTGGCACGCTGGTGCTGATCATCGTGTTGCTCGACCAACTCGTGTGGCAGCCGTTGCTAGCATGGGCGGAGCGCTTCAAGGTCTCGCAGGTCGAGGACGACAACCCGCCGACCTCATGGTTTCTGAACAGCCTGCGCCGTTCCGGGCTGGCGCAGTTCGTCGGGCGCTTCGTCTTCGCCCGTTTCGGCGGGTGGCTGAACACCAGGCTCAATCATCCGCCGCAGGCGGTCGCCGGGCTGGAGTCGACGGAGAGCGGCAGGCGCTCGCTGCTGGGCTGGATCGTCCTGCTGCTGGGCGTAGCGATCATCGCCTATGGGATCGTCCAGGCGGTCGGGCTGCTGCTGACGCTGCCGCTCGCGGCGTGGGGCGATATCGCCGTCGGCGCGCTGGCGACGCTGCTGCGAGTCGCATTCGCCGTCGGCATCGCCCTCGCCTGGACGATCCCGGTTGGTGTGTTGATCGGCACGAACGCCCGCGCTGCCAGCATTCTCCAGCCGCTGGTGCAGATCGCCGCCTCCATCCCGGCGACCGCGCTGTTTCCGGTGCTGCTGGTCGGCTTGCTCAGCATCCCGGCGGGCGCAAACATCGCGGCGGTGCTGCTGATGCTGCTCGGCACGCAGTGGTATCTGCTGTTCAATGTGATCGCCGGAGCGTCGTCCATTCCGCAGGATTTGCAGTACACCAGCGACCTGATGCGCCTGAAGGGCTGGAAGCGCTGGAAAACGCTGATTCTGCCGGCGCTCTTTCCCTACATCATCACCGGGCTGATCACCGCCAGCGGCGGCGCGTGGAATGCCAGCATCGTTGCTGAATTCACCACATTCGGTGGCAGAGTCAGCCACGTGATCGGGCTGGGTGCGGAGATCACGACCGCCACCGCATCGGGCGATTACGCCATGCTGCTGGCGGCAACCCTGACCATGATCGTGCTGGTCGTGACCGTCAACCGCCTCGTCTGGCGGCGGCTGTATCGCGTCGCCGAAGTTCGCTTCCGCATGGATCAGTAGTCACTACAGGAGATGAAACCATGAGCGACAACATCCTGCTGCATGTCGACCACGTGACCAGGATTTACGGGCGCGGCGAGCGCCAGTTCACGGCGGTCAAGGACATCAACCTGACCATCCGCGAAGGCGAATTTGTCGCGCTGCTGGGACCCTCCGGCTGCGGCAAAAGCACGCTCCTGCGCATGATCACCGGCTTGATAGCCCCGTCTGCGGGGACGGTCTACTACCGTGATAAGCCCGTCAAAGGCATCAATCCCTACGCGACGATGGTCTTTCAGACGTTCGCGCTCTACCCCTGGCTGAGCGTCCTCGACAACGTTGCGCTGGCGCTGGAAGCGCGCGGCAACATGTCCGAGCAGCGCTTCAAGGATGCCGAAAAGCTGGTCGATCTGGTCGGGCTGGACGGCTTCGAGAACGCCTACCCGCGCGAGCTTTCCGGCGGGATGCGCCAGAAGGTCGGCTTTGCCCGCGCGCTGGCGGTCGAGCCGGAACTGCTCTGCCTGGACGAGCCGTTCAGCGCGCTCGACGTGCTCAGCGCCGAATCGCTGCGCGGCGAGTTGATGGAACTGTGGACGGGCGGGCTGCTGCCGACGAAAGCCATCCTGATGGTCAGCCACAACATCGAGGAAGCGATCTCGATGGCGGATCGGGTGGTGGTGATGGGCAAAGAGCCGGGGCACATCGTCACCGAATTCACGGTCGATCTGCCGCACCCGCGCAGCCGCAAGGAGGCGGGCTTTGAAACGCTGATCGACCGCGTTTACGGCGCGATTGCCGGGCGCACCGAGCCAGAGGTTAAGGAAGTCGGAACGGCGCCGGGCACGCCCGGTCCAACCCGTATTCTGCCGCGCTCGTCGGTCAGCGCGCTGGCGGGGCTGGTCGAACACCTCAGCCAGTTCGACCAGAGCCACGACATTTACCGGCTGGAAGACGAGCTGGGCATCGAAATGGGCGAACTCGTGCAGACGATTGAGATGGCGGAAATCCTGGGCTTTGCGACCGTGAATGCCGGCGATATTCAGATCACGCCGCTGGGGCAGGCGTTCGCGGAAGCGTCGATCCTGACGCGCAAGGAGTTGTTCGCCCAGCGCGCGCGCCGCCTGCCGATGATCCAGTGGATGGTGCAGATGCTGAACGTCGCGCCGAATCGGGAGTTGCCGTGGAAGCTGTTCTATACCGCGTTGCTGCCGGAATTCCCGGATGAAGTCGCGGAGCGCCAGCTTGAGATCGCCATTGACTGGGGACGCTACGCCGAACTGATCGATTACGACGACAGCGACGAAGTCCTCAGCCTGGCAGTCCCGGACAGCAAAGCGGTCGCAGCCGCGAACTAGCGCGTGCGTGTCACGCCTGAGCGGAAACGGCAAGACCTCCCCGGATTCGAACTTCGCCATGCAAATCAAAAGCCTCTCCGAGCACGAGAGGCTTTTTGCTGCTCCACGACCAGGACTCGAACCTGGAACCCATCGGTTAACAGCCGATTGCTCTGCCATTGAGCTATCGTGGAATATGTGTCGCGTATACTAGCATTCTGCCCTGTCGGTGTCAAGGGAATCCTGTGCGCGGCGCAGGTGTAATGATCGCCATTCGTTCCCCCGGCTACGCCCAGTTTTCCAGCTTTTGCTTGACCAACACCATAAAGCCGTCGCCGGTCGCGCCGTCCACTACGCGGTGATCGAATGTCAGCGACAGATACAGGCATGGGCGGATCGCAATCGAGTCGCTGCCGAGCGCATCCGTGATCACCTTGACACGTTTCTCCAGTACGCCGACCCCCAGAATACCAACCTGCGGCTGGTTGATGATTGGCGTGGCAAACAGGCTGCCACCCACGCCGTGATTGGTGAGCGTGAACGTGCCGCCCTGCACTTCGTCCGGCTGTAACTGCTTGCTGCGGGCGCGCGTCGCCAGATCGTTGACCGCCCGCGCGATGCCGAGCAGACTCAGGTCGCCAGCCCGTTTGATCACCGGGACGATCAGCCCATCCTCTACTGCTACGGCGATGCCGATGTTGATCGTGTTGTGCAGCAGTACGCCCGCGTCTGTCCACTGGGCGTTGAGGTAGGGTGTTGCTCGCAGCGCTTCGACCGACGCGGCGACGAAATACCCCGTCAGCGTCAGGTTGACGCCCTGTTTGGCGAAGGCAGCTTTCTGGGCTTCCCGGTGTGTCAGCACCGCCGACAGATCGACCTCGAAAACCGTCGTGACGTGCGGCGACGTATGCAGCTTGCTGCGCACCATGTGCTCGGCGATAGCTTTGCGCATCGGCGATAGCTTGACCAGTTCGCCGGGCACAGCTTCAGGAATCGGCTCGACCGGGTGGATACGCGCGGGCGGCTGTGGGGCGGGCGCACCGCCGTGCGCCCCTACGGATTCCGTTTCCGATCCATATTCGACCGTCGGCTTGAACAGGCTGCCGTCGCCGGGCGTCTCCCAGGGCGGCGTTTCCTCCTGCGGGGCGGGCGCATTGCCATGCGCCCCTACAGGCTGCTCCGCGAGGTAGGCTTCGACATCCTTCTTGGTGATGCGCCCCTCTCGCCCCGTGCCCGTGATCAGCGCCAGATCGAGGTGATGCTCCGCTGCCATGCGCGCCACGACGGGTGTGACATGTCCAGCGTATTCGCCAGCATGTTCGGACGTGCCGTTGCGATGCCCGTTCGCCTGCACGGGCGTTTGTTGTAGGGGCACGACATGTTGTGCCCCTGCGGATGGGGCTATTTCGGGTTGCTCGCCCGCTTGACCGATCACCGCCAGCAGCGTGCCGCGCTCGACCGTTTCGCCTTCGGGAACCAGGATTTTCAGCAGCACGCCGTCGGCGGGCGCGGGAATCTCGCTGTCCACTTTGTCCGTGCTGATTTCCAGCAGCGGCTCGAACGACTGCACGGCGTCGCCTTCCTGCTTCAGCCACTTGCTGACTGTGCCCTCGACCACGCTTTCGCCCAACTGCGGCATAATCACATTCGTTGGCATTGTTATTCCTTCAAAAACTAGGACTTAACGCAAACATGCAAAGTTCTTTGCGCCTTTCTTTATCTCTTTGCGTCTTTGCGTTGAATCGTTCATCCTTTAATACTCGGCTAAATCGCGAATCTCCGCCGCAATGGTGTCCGGGTTGGGCATGAAGTATTCCTGCATGGTGTGGCTGAAGGGGACGCCGGGCACGTCCGGTCCCGCCAGCCGCCTGACCGGTCCGTCGAGGTGTTCGAAGCCCTCGTCCGCGATCAGCGCGGCGACTTCCGCGCCGTAGCCCATCGTTCGGTTGTCCTCGTACACCACCAGCGCCTTGCCCGTCTTTCTGACCGAGTTGAGGATCGTCGCCTTGTCGAGCGGCAGCAGCGTGCGCAGGTCGATCACTTCGGCGTCGATGCCGTCCTCGCGCGCGACCTTCTCGGCAGCCATCTCGGTGTAGTACGCCATCATGCCGTAGGCGAACACCGACAGGTCGCGCCCTTCGCGGGCGATACGCGCCGGTCCAATCGGCACGGTGTACTCGTCGCCCGGCACGTCCCCCTTGATCGCCCGGTAGCCCTTCTTCGGCTCGAAGAACAGGATCGGGTTCGGGTCGCGCACGGCGCTTTTGAGCAGCCCTTTGGCGTCGTAGGGCGTCGACGGGATGACCACCTTCAAGCCGGGAACGTGGGTGAAGAAGGCTTCGACACTCTGGCTGTGGTACAGCC
>JADLHH010000289.1 GCA_020848855.1 Anaerolineae bacterium
ACCGCTTCATCGCTCAAGTCCAACCCGACGGAGTACGTCGTCGAATAGCTGCCGTCGTCGCCCTTGACGAGCTGCAGCACCATCTGATCCCCGCCATCGGCGTAGATGCTGTCGTTGCGGTTCAGCGTGTTGCGCTGTCCCTTGCCCGAATACGGCGTCTGCGTGAACACGTCGTCGCTCAGCGCATCATCGAAGAAGAACTGCGACGTGAATTCATACGCGCTGCTCGTGCCGACGTTGACACGAATCTTGAAGTGAATGTGGACGGCGCGCCCCGAATCCCAGCCGGGGTAAATCGTCGTAAACTTGACCTGCCCATTCGCGTCGGTGATCTGGTAGCCGCGCAGCCACTTCTGCCCGACCGTGTTGAAGCCGGCATCCTGCACGTCCGAATACACGCCCTGCGCGTCGCAGTGCCAGATATCCACCTGCGCGCCTTCCAGCGGCGCGCACGCCCCGCCGGTCACGTCCATCACGTTGATGGTCAGGTACAGCAGTTGACCTTCCTTGATGCTCCCATCAGACGGCTCGATGCGAATATCCGACCGGTTCAGCATCTCGTCAACGAAATACGGACCTTCGGTCATCTCCGGGCGCACCACGCACGATGGCGTCACGGCTTCCGTCGCTTCGGCGGTCGCTTCCTGCGCGAACACCCGCGTGAACCCCGTCCCGACGACGGCAGCGGCAGCGCCCGCGCTTCCCAGCAGAACCAGCACCTCCCGGCGCGTTAGAACTCGCCCGACCGGCTTGTCGTCGTCGTGCGCTTCCATCTCGACTCTACGCATGATTTGCTCTCCTTCACCCGATTCGATTGTGGATGATGCTGCACGATACCCATACTAGGCTGCCCAAATTCAGTTCCACTTCAGGAGTTGTAACCAGATTGTAAAATCATTCGCCCCGTTTATACTTATGATGAGCTTTTGACGGCAGAGGCGATCTAGCGTACCGGTCATACCCGTCCCCAAAGATACGATCGCCACGCCAAATATCCGTATATTTTCCGATGTAACGTCTTAACCGCTGCGCTAGACTAATGGGATGTAAATCAGACGTTTGGTGAGTGACGAGGGAAGCCGATGGGCATGTTAGATGATATTCTCAGCCGCCGCAAGGAAGAGCAGCGCGTCAAAGAAGCTGGTCGTTTGCCACCGGGGCAGTCGCTGACGCAGAAATTCCCGGTGCTGCATTACGGACCCACGCCCGGCTTCAACGAAGCCACCTGGGACTTGCGCGTGTTCGGCGAAGTCCAGCACGAAAAGCGCTGGAACTGGGAAGAATTCAAGGCGCTGCCGACCGTCAGGCTCACGACCGACATCCACTGTGTCACCCGCTGGAGCAAGTTCGACACCGAATGGGAAGGCGTCCTGTTCCGGGACTTCGTCAAGCTGTTCGGGCTGACGGATAGCGCCAGGTTTGTCATCGCTCACTGTGAATACGGCTACACCACTAACACGCCGCTCGACATCATGATGGACGACGACGTGCTGCTGGCGTACAGGTTCGGCGGGCAGTATCTCGAAGCCGAGCACGGCTACCCGCTGCGCACGCTCGTGCCCAAGCGCTACTTCTGGAAAAGCGCCAAGTGGCTGCGCGCCCTCGAATTCAGCCCGGTCGACAAGCCCGGCTTCTGGGAGAACGCGGGCTATCACAACGAGGGCGATCCCTTCAAGGAAGAACGCTACTCCCGTCGCGGCTTCTTTTGATCGCTAGCTGCACCTGAATAGTCGCCGTAGGGGCAGGTCTGAGACCTGCCCCTACGCTTTCGAATATCCGTTTTGAGACTGTCCAATTTCGGCACTCAAGTGCTTTTCAGAACTTCCCACACGATTACAATGATGCGTAATCAGACAGGAGGTTCGCCTGAATAATGACCCGTTTCCGCAAATTAGCTGTGATCATCAGCGTGCTGGCGCTGGTGTTGATCGTCGGTGTGATTATTCTTCTTTCCGCGCTGGCGGATTTCTCGCTTCCCCTACAGGATTGCAATGGTGCGCGTGTCCATTTGTTCGGCACAGTGAGAGGAAGCGATCAGGCAGTGGTCTGGGTTAAGGGCGATTCGAAGCTGCACGGCGGTTCTGGCGCGATTGATCTCCATTTCCTCACCGATTCCAGCGGCAGTTTCGATTCCGGCACAACCTATCTTCCTGTATTCATCTGTGAGTCGCTGCAAATCACCGTCTCGGCACCGGGATTCATCTCGCAATCGCTAGACTATATGCCCTTGTATCATTTTTCCGAAGATGAATTGGCGGCTTCTATCACGAGCGGTCAGCCGCTGTCGGCGCATCTGGAAATTGAGCTTCAAACCGCCGAATAAGCTATTATTCTGCTCATGCGCAAACTTCCATTCTTGCTGACCATCTGTTTGACAGTTGCCGTCACCGTTCAAGCCGCGCCTGGCTTCCCGCCCGGCTCGCTGCTTGAAGGACCCGTCCTCGCCGCCGACACCGCCGCGCAGGACGCGATCATCCTCTATGACCTCGGCACCGGGACGACCCGCACCCTGACGTTCGGCACGGGCTGGCAGCGCATCTGGGATTTCTCGCCCGATGGCTGCCGCATCCTGTTCACCATGAGCGACGGCAGCCAGCCCGCCAGCCTCTATACCGCCCACATCGACGGCAGCGATGTGACAGAACTTGTCACAAGCGATGGCATTTCCGGCGCGTGGGAGCCGCAGTGGGGCGGCAATAAAATCGCCTATACGCAGATCGACGCCAACGGCAGGCACTACATCGCCTGGATTAACCCAACCACCCGTGAAACCGGGACGTACAGCGTCAGCGGCGACGAGCATACCGCCCGCTGGTCGCCGGATGGTCAATGGCTGGTCTACGCCTCGTATGAGGAGCGCGTCGCCGGGGCGGATATGTTCGCCACCGCCGAGCCGACCCGATCCGGTACGGTCAGCACCCTGCTCCGCGAAGCCGATCTGTGGGTCGTGAAAGCCGATGGCACGGGCAAATACCGCCTGACCAACTTCCCGGTCGGCA
>JADLHH010000290.1 GCA_020848855.1 Anaerolineae bacterium
GGCGCTGGAAACGCCCCACCTCCTTGTCTCCGACCTGCGGGGCGAGACCATCGAAGATACCATCGACAACCTGCTGGCGCTCGACATCTTCGAAAACCTGTTCACGCAGGTCACGGATGATGGCGGTCGTGAAGCCGAAGCCTCTGCGAAAGGCAAACGCGCCACCGAGGAAATCGCGGCGGTCGTCGTGAATGAAGTTCTCGTGGTCGAGCGCGAAACCGTCGCCTGACGGCGACGATTAAACTCCCCCCACCGCAACACAACTGATCATCGACCCGCGCGTCGGGTGTCTGCCACGCGCGAGTCCGTCGTTTTCGTCGTCGGGGCGTTCCCTGCCTCCCGGCGAAGCGTGCGCAGAAATTCACGCATTTTCGTTCGCTTGCTATAATTGCGGCGTTTCACTACCCACATGGAGCTACCGACTCATGTCTTCTAATGGCAACTATCAGGACAGCCGACTGTATCGCATCCGGCACTCCGTCTCGCACATTATGGCGCAGGCGGTGTTAGAGCGCTTCCCGGAAGCCAAGATCGCTATCGGTCCCCCGATTGAGGACGGCTTCTATTACGATTTCGACCTGCCGCGCCCGCTGACGGACGAGGACTTGCAGGCGATTGAGAACCGCATGAAGGCGATCATTCGCGGCAACCACGATTTCGCGGTGCGCGAGGTGACGCCCGAAGAAGCACTGGCGTATTTCAAGGATCAGCCGTACAAGCAGGAATTAATCCGCGACCTGGTTTCGGGGCGCGTGGACGAAAACGGCGAGGAGATCGCCGCGCCCGCGTCGAAGATCACGTTCTACACGCAGGATACGTTCACGGATTTGTGCCGGGGACCGCACGTCGCCAACACGCGCGAGATCAACCCGGACGCGATCAACGTCACGTATAAGAAGCCCGCCGGGGCATACTGGCGCGGCGACGAAAAGCGCGAGCAGCTCACGCGCATCTACGGCACGGCTTGGGAGACGCCGGAACAGCTTCAGGATTACCTGAACCTGCTGGAAGAAGCCAAGAAGCGCGACCACCGCGTCGTCGGCGAAAAACTCAACCTGTTCACGTTCAGCCCGCTGGTCGGCAAAGGGCTGCCGCTGTGGAAGCCGAACGGCGCGACGCTGCGCGATACGCTCGAACGCTGGCTGCGGCAGACGCAACTGGATAACGGCTATCTGCCGGTGGTGACGCCGCACATCGGCAACCTGAACCTGTACCGCACGTCCGGGCACTACCCGTATTACAAGGACAGCCAGTACGCGCCGATTCAGGTCGAGGAAGAAGAATTTCTCCTCAAGCCGATGAACTGCCCGCACCACATCATGATCTACAAGAGCGAGATGCGCTCGTACCGCGACCTGCCGG
This sequence comes from Anaerolineae bacterium, assembly GCA_020848855.1. The sequence goes on from JADLHH010000290.1 coordinate 1,363, forward strand.
TGCGCTACGCCGAATTCGGCACGGTATACCGCTACGAGCAGTCCGGCGAACTGCACGGCTTGACGCGCGTGCGCGGCTTCACGGTCGACGACGCGCACCTGTTCGTGACGCCAGAGCAGCTCCTGGCGGAATTCACGAAGGCGGTTCGGCTGATCCAGTACGTGTTCAGCACGCTGGGCTTTGCCGATTTCCGCGCCCGCGTCGGCACGCGCGACCCGCAGAGCGAGAAGTACGTTGGCGGCGATGAAAACTGGAACAAGGCGACGGCGTCGATCATCGAAGTGTGCGACGCGCTGGGGCTGAATTACACGGTCGAGGAAGGCGAAGCCGCCTTCTACGGTCCGAAGCTCGATTTCATCGTGCGCGACGTGCTCAAGCGCGAATGGCAGCTTGGCACGGTGCAGGTCGATTACAACCTGCCGGAGCGCTTCGAACTGGAATATGTCGCCGAGGATGGTTCGCGCCAGCGCCCGATCATGATCCACCGCGCGCCGTTCGGCAGCATGGAGCGCTTCATCGGCATCCTGATCGAGCATTTCGCCGGCGCGTTCCCGGTGTGGCTGGCTCCGGTGCAGGCGGTGATGATCCCGATCACGGATCGCAACGTCGAATACGCCGAGAGCGTCGCCGCCAAACTGCGCGAAGCCGGAATGCGCGTGGACGTGGATGCCAGCAAGTCGCGCATGGGGGCGAAGATCGCCATCAACCGCGAGCGCCAGATTCCCTACCTGCTGGTGGTCGGCGACCGCGACGCGGCGGCGGGCAACGTCAGCGTGCGACTGCGCACGGATGAAGACCTCGGCGCGATGCCGGTCGATCAGTTCGTCGGTATGGCAGCGGGCATCATCGAAAGCAAGTCGCTGGAGTTGAAGTAGGATCGCGCAGGGATATTCGATGGAATGTCCCTGTTCCCATAACAGATCATGTAACCTTCTCGGCAATTTTCACGTATAGAAGGATATAACGTGAAATGAGAGGCTAACCATGACCAAGAAACTGTATCGTTCGCGCACCGACCGCAAGCTGGCGGGCGTCTGCGCCGGGCTGGCGGAATACTTCGACGTTGACCCGACGATTGTGCGCATCCTGTTCGTGCTGCTCGCGCTGGCGGGCGGTCCCGGCTTGATCTTCTACATCATCCTTGCGCTGCTCATCCCGGAAGAGGGATTCTAGGCAGCGCCGGAAAACGGTTCACTCGCAGGGGAGAGGCGCGCCTCTCCCCTGTTGATTCTCATCCTCAGTGAGTTAGCTTACCTGCGTCACGCAAGACTCACCCGCCGTTAATCCCCATCGAGATTCATTTGCTACAATTGCAGCTATTGCATACAGAATTGACGCGAGGGCTGGTTTGGTGGGTACGGCTTCGCTCCGCCGCCTCGTCCTGCTGGTCATCGGGCTGGGGGCGGCGGTCATCCTGCTGATCGCCCTGCTCGGCACGGGGGGCGATCTCGGCACGATCCTCAGCATCTACGCGACGCGCTTCCTCGGCATCTTCATCGAAGCCATCCCCTTCCTGCTGCTCGGCACGCTCGCATCCGGCTTGATCGAGAATTTCGTCAGCCACGACGACATCGCCCGCTGGGTTCCGCACAACCCGGTGCTGGCGACGCTGGTCGGCACGTTCATGGGCTTCGTCTTCCCGGTGTGCGAATGCGGCGTCGTGCCGGTGGTGCGGCGGCTGTACACCAAAGGGCTGCCGATGTCGGTCGGCGTGACGTTCCTGCTGGCTGCCCCGGCGCTCAACCCGATCGCGCTGGTCAGCACCTCCGTCGCCTTCGGCTTCGGCGCGGTATTGAGTGGGCGATTCGTGTTCACGGCGCTGGTGGCGCTGGCGGTCGGACTGGTGTTCGCCGTCGCCGCCCGCCCACAGGATGTACTGCGCCCGTCAACGGTCGTCCCGGTGATGGGCGGCGACGGCGACGTAATTCCACTCTACGCCCGCGCGCCGCGCAAGCCGCTGCTGGTCGGGCTGCGCGACGCCGTGATCGCAGCGGGTGACGAGTTCTACGAGATGGGGCGCTACCTGATCATCGGCTCGCTGCTGGCGGCGGCGATGCAGACGCTCATCAGTCAGGATGTGCTGCTGGCGCTCGGTCGCGGTCCGGTCGTCTCGGTGGTCGTCATGCAGGCGCTGGCGTTCGTGCTGAGCGTGTGCTCGACAGTCGACTCGTTCCTGGCGCTGGCGTTCACCGGCACATTCACCACCGGCTCGATTCTGGCTTTCCTGACGTTCGGACCAATGGTGGACATCAAGAGCACGCTGATGTTCCTGGGCGTGTTCAAGCGCCGCACCGTCCTGTACCTGATCCTGCTGCCGATGCTGATGACGCTGTTCATCGGCGTGTGGCTCAATCTGAACGTCGCGTTTTAGTGCTGAGTACCGAGTGCTGAGGAAAAACTCAGTCCTCAGTCCTCGAACCTCAGTCCTGGAGTTGTTATGACCACTATTCCGATGCCCGACGAACACCACGAGCATATTCACCCGCACGACGACCGCCGGACGACAGCGCAGCTATGGGTCAAAGCGCTGCTGATGATCGGCTTGGGCGTGTATTTCGTCCACAACATCGCCAGCGGCAGCATCACCAATTACGTCAACGAGCGCTTCGCGTGGCTGTCGTATGTGGCGGCGGCGCTGTTTTTGCTGATCGGCGGCTTCAGCGCGTGGCACCTGGCGCGTAAACGCGGGCGCGAGCACGGGCACGAGCATGACGCACACGATCATCCCGATCACGTGCATGAGCCGATTTCGTGGCGCGTGCTGGCGATCCTCGCCGTGCCGCTGGTGCTGGGCACGCTGATTCCGTCGAAGCCGCTCGGCGCGGAAGCAATCTCCGGCGGCGTCAGCCTGTCGTCGGCGGCGACGGTCGGCGCGGCGCAGGCGTTCAACGTTCCGCCGGAACAGCGCAACGTGCTCGACTGGCTGCGCGCCTTCAACAATGCCGATTACCCATCGTTCGACGGACAGACCGCAAACGTGATCGGCTTCGTGTACAGCGAGCCGAGCTTCGCCCCGGACGAGTTCATGGTGGCGCGTTTCGCCATTAGCTGCTGCGTCGCCGACGCGACCGCCATCGGCTTGCCCGTCCATTGGGCGAACGCCACCGATTTGCAGCAGGGGCAGTGGATCGAGGTCAAGGGCGCGTTCAAGGTCAGCGATTTCGGCGGCGACCCGATGCCGGTGATTCAGGCGGAGCGCATCGATCAGGTCGCCCAGCCGGAACACCCCTATCTGTATCCGTAATTCCGGGCGATAATCACCGCCAGCCGGGCGAGCGAACCCGGCAGCTATTCATTTTCAGCCACGTGGAAGGTGCGATGAATTCCAGGCAGAACGCTGCCCCGCCGTCGCTGCTGAGCCGCATCCGGCGCTACCTGCAGGCGTTGGCGCTGGCGGCGCGCTACACACTGCGCGGCGACAAGCCGCCGCTGCTGCAAGTGCGCAAGCAGTACCCCGCGCTCGCGGCGTGGTGGGATAAAACTGTTCATCTGGTGGAAGCGGTCGAGCGCAAAGCCAGCGCCAGCCGAATCGACCCGGCGCAGTTGATCCTGCATATCGACCGGCGCGACATCAGTATGGCGACGATCCTGCAAACCGTGAAGTACCACGCCGGGCGCGAATTCCCCTACCTGATGGCACACGACGACCCCTACGGCGCGATCACGCTGCAGGCGACCAACTTCAACGACCGCTATCTGGTGCAGCAGCTCGCCCAGCAGGTGGACGCGCCGCTGCGGGAATCGGTCGAAGCGCTGGAGCGACATCTCGGAAATATGCCGAATAATAGTAGTTCATAGATAGTGTAAATAATTTCTCACAAAAAATTCACATCTCAATGGTTGAGCCTCAATCAAATTATGGTACTATGTTCCTAGGTGTACTACTCAGCCAGCTTTCATTATTTATCAGGAGAAGTCATCATGATGTATCAGCCGCGTGAAGAGGGTCAAGGTCTCGTCGAGTACGCCCTTATCCTCGTATTGGTCGCCGTCGTGGTCATCGTCATTCTGGCGCTGCTCGGACCGGCAATCGGTAACATTTTCTCCAACATCGTCAACACGCTCTAGTCCTGTTCCATCTTCAGCAACGAAAATCCGGCGCACCCGCAACGTGCGCCGGATTTTTATTTTCCCAAGGCTGCCTTAATGGTTACTCAATTTTTCGGGGAATTTTCATGAGCGCGTTATGACCTTGTGACAATTTTGTGATACAACTAAGGTATTGACGTGGTTCGAACAGCAGGTAGCAATGGCTCCATTAATTGTTGAACTAGAAGCGGCAATGCAAGCCGAAATCATGCCCAAAGTGCTCGACATTCTCGTTGAGATTGCCAAAGAAGCGCTTTACCACGACGACCGGGAATTCGCCGTCGAAGTGATCGTGCTCGCCCTGCAGTACCCCATGCGCGAGGAAACGCTGGAAGAGGCGGAGAACATGTTCACCAGTCTCGAAAGCCAGCTCTGCCCGCGCGTCATCCACGACGCGTGGGATCAGGCGCAGCGCATGACGCTCGAAGACATGATCGCCCACGTTCAGGAACACGCCACCGAATAAAAACAGGACTGAGTAGAGCCTTCTCCGCCGATCCGTCCCTCAGCACAAACACTCAGTCCTCAGTTCTTTCGCTTCTCAGTCCCGCTTTTCTGTCGCCGCCTGCATCAACGCATACAGCCGCTCTGCCATCGCCGCCGGATCGGGGTGAATGCCGTCCTGCAACAGCGCCGTCTCGAAGACCTGCTCGACCACCGAATCGATCAGCGGGTTCTGCGGCGCGTGCGCGATCATGGCGCTCAGGTTGTGCAGCAGCGGGTGACGCGGGTTCAGTTCCAGTATCTTGACCGGAAGCTCGTAGTCGCGCTCCATCAGGCGGTTGATGCGGAACATATTGCGCTGCGGGTTGCTGTCTTTGCTGACCAGCCGCGCCGGGCTGCCGACGAGATTCTTGCTCTCGCGCACCTCGACCACCCGCTCGCCCAGCACGTCAACGAAGCGCTGGCGCACCGCCCCGAAGTCACCTTCGGGCAGCGGCTCGTCCTGCTTCTCCTCGTCCTGCTTCTCGCCCACGTCGCGCAGGTCGATGTCGGCTTCGTCGGCGCTGCGCAGCTTGTGCCCGTCGAACTCGCTCAACCCCATCAGCATCACCGGGTCAACCGGATCGGTGAGGTACAGCACCTCGATCCCGCGCTGGCGGAAGCTGTCAAGGTGCGGGCTGCGGCTGGCGCTGGCGAAATCCTCGCCCAGCACGTAGTAAATGTCCTGCTGGTTGGCAACCATCCGGCTGACGTAATCCGCGAGCGTCGTCCACTCGTTCTCGTCGGCGGAGCGAGTACTGGGGAACAGCAGCAGCGGCTCAATCTCGGCGCGATCCATCGGCGCGACGACCAGCCCCTGCTTGAGCGCGCGCCCGAACTGCTCGAAAATCCTGTGATATTCGTCCAGCTTGTTTTTGGCGAGCCGCTTGAGTTCGCTCAGCACCTTATTGGTGAGCGTCTTCTTCAGGTTCGCCATGACGCGGTTCGCCTGCACGCTCTCGCGGCTGACGTTGAGCGGCAGGTCTTCGCTGTCGACCACGCCCTGCACAAACGCGAGGTACTCCGGCAGCAGGTCGGTCGTGTATTCCTGAATCAGTACCTTGCGGGCGTAGAGCTTCAAGCCCGGATCACGGCGCACGCTCAGCACGCTGCGCTCGGCGCTGGCGGGACTATACAGCAGCGCGTAGAACTGGAGCGGCACGTCGGCGCGCATGTGGATGCGGTGGAGCGGGTCTTCGAAATCGAGCGTGAGCATCTTGTAGAAGTCGTTGTACTGCTCGTCGGTGACTTCCTTGCTGTCCTGCCGCCAGATCGCCGTCTGCTTATTGACGGCTTCCTCGCCGTCGCCCACATAGATTGGGAAGGCGATGTAATCCGAATGCCGCCGCACGATCTGCTGAAGCGTCCACGTTTGCAGGAAGTCTTTGGCGTCATCCTTCAGCGTGATGATCACGTCCGTGCCGCGCGTCTCTTTCTCGGTTGGCTCGATGCTGTAGCTGTCCGCCCCGGTCGATTCCCACGCCCATGCTGGCTCGTCAGGGTTGGCAGAGCGAGTCACCACCCGCACCTTGTCGGCGACCATGAACACCGAGTAGAAGCCAACGCCGAACTGCCCGATCAATTCCTGCGCCGACGCGCCCTCCGCCTGACGCTGCCTGAGCGCCTCGACAAAGGCTCTGGCGCCGCTGTGGGCAATCGTGCCGAGGTTGTTAACCAGATCGTCGTGCGTCATGCCGATGCCGGTATCGCTGATGGTCAGCGTGCCGGCGTCTTCATCCGGCTTGATCTCGACGTAGAGTTCAGCTTCCGGGTCGCGGACGTTCTGGTTGGTGAGCTGCTCAAACTGGACGCGGTTGAGCGCGTCGGAAGCGTTGGAGATCAACTCGCGCAGAAAAATCTCGCGGTCGGTGTAGAGCGAGTGGATCAAGATATTCAGCAACTGCTGAATTTCCGCCTTGAATGCGTGCTGCTCGTTGTGTTCGTTGACTGCCATAGCAAATTCCTCGTGGGTTCACGGTATCGCATTATATCTAACACGCGCATGTAAGAAAGGGATAAAAATCGAGGTGTCACAGCGTAGGGGCACAGCGCGCTGTGCCCCTACACGGTCATTCCCAAATGGCGTAGTTAGAAGTAGCTGCTGATGATTTGCAGCACGCCGAGGATGCTCTGCGGGTCGCCGGACTGCACTTTGGTATTGCTGGCGCGCGCCAGCGAATTGAGCGCGTTGATGTCGGCGTCCGCGCCATAGGCGACCGGGATCAGAATTACCGGGTTGAGCGATTCGCTGGTCGCCTGGATGGCGTTGACGGCGTCGTTCAGCGACACACCCTGATCGCCGGTATCCGCGCCGTCGCTCAGCAGCACAACCGCCCGGATGCGGTTATCGCTGTCGTCATTGGCGAATACGGCAGACGCCTGCTCCACCGCCTGGAACAATTCAGTCCCACCGCCCGCTCGCAGCGACTTGATATGCGACTCCAGTTGATCCTGCGTCGATTCGAAATTACCCAGCGGCACGCGTAGCTCGATCTGGTCGCTGAAGATCATCAGCCCGACGCGGTTGGTCGGCTCCATCCGGTCGAGGAACGCCAGCGCCGCTTCGCGCGCCTGGTCGATCTTGCCGTCGTTGCCCATCGAACCAGATACGTCGATCAGCAGCATCACGTCCGCCTGCTTCTTGACGAACGACCAGCTTTGCTGGATCGCCGCGATCACTTCCGGCGCGGGCACGTCGAGCACGGCGCTCGGCTGGTTCGGGTCGATGCCGTTCTCAGCGACGAACGGGAAGTCGAGCGGCACGTCGGGGTTCGCCGGGCGGAAGCCTTCTGCCATGATCTGGCGCTGCACGTCCGGCGTCAGCACGTAGTTGACGAACACGCGGGCAGCGTCGCGCTGCTCCTGCGTCGTCCAGTCGGCGTTGACGATGCCCATCGGATGTTCATGCCAGAACGTGCCTTCCATCGGGTACAGCGCGACCAGCTTCTCCGGCGGCTTGTATTCGGTCAGCCCGCGATTGATGTAGATCAGGTCATTCTCTTCCAGCGCCACGAAGTCGAGGTACTGCGGCCCCTGCGCGATGTATTCCTTGAACTCGGTCGTCCGCGACGAATAGTGACGGATCAGGTCTTCGATATCGCGCACGCCCTGCTGCACGTCGGCGCTGCGCACTTCGTCGAGTGTCAGGCGGCGTTCGGTGAAGCCGTTGGCACGGGCGCTGGCGTAAAATTCGGCGATCAGCGTCGAAAGCGCGGTCGAACTCACCAGCGGGTCGGTGTGACCGTAAAACACGGTGCGCCGACCCGGAATCCCGTAATCTTCCCAGCCGTTCGGGCTGTGCAGCACGGCGAGCAAATCCTGCCAGCCGATCTCCTGCCGCCCGACCGTGTTCTGAATCGCCTGCAGGCGGCTTTCCCAGATCGCCATGACGACCGGGGCGAGCGCCGTCGCCTGCGTATCCGCCAGGTCGAACAACTGCCGCCCGGTCTGGTAATTCGCCAGCGCCAGCCAGTGGCTGACCGACGGCTCGAAGATCGTCGGCTTGGCGACATTCTGATTGTTCGGGGCGATCACCGCGTTGATGATGCCCTGCATGACCGTCCCGGACGAGCCGGACACGCCGGTGATGCAGATCGCCTTCTCGCCGCTGGCGAGATTCGCGCCGGTGACCGGGTTCTTGCCCTGAGCGAAGGCGCGGTTGAAGTCTTCCATCACCTGCGGCATGTACAGGTCGGATTCCGGCGCGTAGATCAGGCTGATCTCAATCGCGCCGCCGGCGCAGTTCGACGCGCTCTGGGTGGCGTTCTGGCTGCCGCCGCCATCGCACGCCGCCAGGACGGCGAGGATGACGAAAAGCAATACTCTGACGAAGCGACGAATCATATTACGCTCCTGCAAATCTGCTCGTTGTAGTCCGGGCAGTACTGCGCCCCGGCATCCGTCTTCTGGAGATTGACCAAACTCACCCCGACGCCAAATCGACCACATAGATATTCGTTGCGCCGTCGGAATTGAACAAGCCGCCGATGACCAGCTTCGAGCCGTCCGACGTAAACGCGACACTGGCAATTGCCGGGGTGACCCGCACCGAATCAGGCAGCGCCAGCACTTCGACCGGTTCCGCCCCACTCACCAGTTCAGCGAGGTAAACCATCCGGGTCTGTGAATCTGCCCACGCCAGGGTCGCGCTGTCCGGCGAAACGGCGAAGACGGGTGCACCGAAGGAATAAGCTGCGACTTCCTGCTGGCTGGCTACGTCCCAGACATGCGTCTGCGAGTCATCGGCGTCGAAGTAGATCAACTGCTGACCCTCATTCGAAAAGGCAAGCAGGCGGATGGAAAACTGCGCCATCTCTTCGGAATTGCCGCGCAGCGGGTAGCGCGTCCCGCTCTCGATATCCACCAGAGACACAGCATCGTTGGCGGTCGACTGTGCCAGCCATTGACCATCAGGTGAGACGGCAGCGGCAGCGATCAGAAGGTCACCCTGCCCCGGAAACCTGATATAGACGTTATCGAACTCTTCGAAGGTGTCGATGTGCGTGCCAAACAGACGGGTGATCGCCGCGCTGTCAACATCCAGCGTGCCCAATAAAAACTGACCGGCACGGTACAGCACGCTCTGGTCGTCCGGCATGAACTGCACCCAACTGCCGCCATACTGATAGAGTGGGATGGTCTTGATCAGGCTTTGGTCGGCGGTGTGCCACAGGCTCACGTCGCCATTGCGATGGAACGTCACTATCTCGCTGCCGTCCGAGTTGAACGACAGCCCAGTGACCCAGTCACTGAAGCCGCGCAAGATGCCGATCTCGTCGCCCGTGTTGATGTCGAACAGGTGGACGACGATGAGCGCCGGCTCCGGCTCGGTATCGTAAATCTGGAACTGGTTGTAAACCGCCACCGTCTGATCGTCCGGCGACAGCACCGTGACCGCCGCCATACTCTCGACCGGGATCGTCATCACATCAAACGCGCCGTCTTGCGCGTAAAGCGCGCCGGTTGTGAAAACCAGCAGCAACAGCAGTGTCACAATAGCGAATCTTTTCATGCCAGTACCTCAACGGTATCTCCCACGCGGAGCGTGCCTGTGCCCCGGTGGACGGCGTTCTGTCCAAACAATGGAGCGCCCTTCGCACCCTGTCGATACGTCGCCAGCGTCCGCAGCGGCTCTTTGCCGCGTCTCCCGGTCGCCTGATCGGTGGTGGTAATGGCGCAGCGCGCGCACGGCTTGACCAGATCGAGCGTGATTTCCCCGGCACGGATCGTCTTCCAGCCGTCTTCGGGGAACGGCTCGCCTGCGCCGCTCACGACGATATTCGGACGGAAACGATTCATCGGCAGCGGCTCGTCCAGCCGGGAATTGAGGTCAGCCAGCGACTCTTCCGAGATGACCAGAAACGGATAGCCGTCGGCGAACCCCACCTGATCGCTTTCGCGCGGCGCGTACTTCTGGTCGACCTGCCGGACGTAATCGTCGGCGAAGCGCACCAGCCGCACGTCGCGTCCGAGAAAATCGCTCAACCATCCGGCTGCCGCTTCACCCTGATCGACCGCGCCGACGCCGCTGTCTTTCCAGATCGAGACTTCGACGCGCCGCCCCGGCTGGTCAACCGGCAGCTCGAAACCCGGCACGCCGGGCGCGCTCAACCGCAGGCAGTGATCGTCCAACGTCGGGTGGATGAGCGCCATGCGGGCGATCTCGCGCTGGGTGAGAAAATTCCACTCGGAATCGACCACCAGCCAGCGGCGGTCATTGGCAAAGCCGCGCGCCTGTAACTGCGCCGCGTCGAGCGCCGTCCCAGCGCACGATTTGACAGGATAAATGTAGAGCGCCGAAACAATCATGAGTCCCTCATATAGGTTTTTAGTCGCTGGATTTCAGTGATTGGTTCCCGGTAATTGGTTAATGGTCAAACCCACGCGGCGATGCGCTTCGCGCCTGCCAACGACCAACAACTTAAGAAGCAGTCCCCCGGCACATATGCTCATCGCACCACATTGCTCACCCAAACGAGCATCCGCTGAACTTCGGCGCGCGGCGGCGGCTCAGCCGCCAGCGTCAGGTCGGGGGCAAGCTGCGCGCCGAACGGCTCGGCATCCAGCCACAGCCGCGCGGTTGGCGCGGGCGCGCCGCTCACCGGGCGCAGCCCGTAGGCTTCGGGGTTCTGCCCCAGCAGATACTGATGCAGCGCTTCGACCGCCGCATCTTCATCGGTCGTGAGTTCGCCCCAGCGCGCCAGCGGAAAATCGAACACGAACTGGTACGCCGGGTAGCTCAGGCGAATCGGGTTACTGGCGTTGGTCAGGTTGCCGCTGAGGTTGGTCAGCCATTCGCTTTCGGGCAGCAACGCGATCTCGCCAACCGAAATACCGCGCGACGCCAGCGTTTTTGCCACCGAAGCGCCGAGCGTGTTGTAGTTCGGCACGCTCAGCAGGATACCCTGCATCCAGGCATGGAAGTCATTCGAGACGACCGTCGCGCCGCTGACCACCGGGTCGTCGGCAAACGCGCCAGCGCCCGAAAACAGCACGGCTAAACCGCCGGTCGAGCCGTTCGGGCGGGTGAACGCCAGCTTGATGTTGCCCCACGCCGCATGGTCGGCGGCAACCGCCGCCCACGTCCCGGCATCGGCGGCGCGGACGATCTCCGCCCAGTCAAGCGGGCGCGCGCCGTCATCGGTCAGCGCGTCAACACGGTCACTGAAGCCGCCCCACACCAGCATCGTCTGCGCCAGCGATGGCGCGACAGTTTCCAGCGGCAGGCGGTTAGCGTATGCAATCGACGCGCTCGACGCCGGAATCCACGCCGTCGGGTGCTGCGCCGCCCAGGCGCGCTGCCCCTCGTCCGACCACACGCTGAGGTCGTCCACCGTGTTGACGGTGACGTGTACCCGGCGCGTCGTGTTGACGATTGGGTCGCTGGCATTGAACGCCTCGACGGCGCTGCGCAGCCAGGTTTCCGCCAGCGGGCTGACAGCGACGGTGATTTCCAGCGGCGGCTGCGAACGCAAAAACTGGCTCGCCGCGATGACAGCGCCAGCCAGCACGACAAAGACCAAGACAATGATAGTGCCGCGTCTCATAGGATGTCCCGTAGCATGTAATCTATTGTAGCGGCTTCAGCCATGCGTGATCCCCTAATTATTCAGGGATGCCCAAGCATAACACATCCGGGGCAGCGGCGGCATTTCGCGGAACTCCAAGCTAGGCGTCGTCCTGCTGCCGGGTCTGTTCGCGGTAGAACTTGTACCACTGCTCGCGGAAATCAGTCATGACGACATCCGGCCCGCTGGCGGGCAGTCCGTTGAGTTCGGCGGGCGGCAGGTCTTCCAGCGCCTTCTGCACGAAGTAAATCATCTCGTTAACCTGAAGCGCCGCGTTGAAGCGATGCCCCAGCAGCGACAGCGTGAACAGCAGCCCAATGATCAGGCTGATGACCGCCCGCGACCAGGGCATATACACGACAATCGACGTGAAGAACACCGGCAAAATCAGCCCGCTGAGCAGATAGAGGACATTCATGCGGGCGTGCAGGCGAATGAAGGTGATTTGGTCGTCCGGGCTGGAGAGCCTGCCGTAGACCATCGCCGCCATGCGGCTGCGGTTGCGCCGCCCGCCCCACATCAGGCGGTTGTCGCTGGTCAGGCGGAAGCCGTCGTTTTGCGGCTGGATGTAGTAGCGCCGCCCGTCGGCGAACAGATTGCGCAGGTGCAGGCGGTTGGCGCTCGGCTTGGCGGCAGTCACCAGCGTTTCCAGGCACCGCGCCTGCGGCGCCCGAACGACCAGCGCGACCGGTGGATGAAGCTGCCAGAGCGCCTGCCAGCGCAGGCGCAGCGGTCGGGAACGAGGGGCGGAATCAGGCATCGACTCGACTTCATCCGATGAGCAAGCGAACGAGCCTATTATATGCGATTGTCATTCAAGCCGCGTCATTTACGCTTCGGGGAAGGGCGGCGCGTCAGCCCGAACACGACCATCAGCGCGACGCCCATACCGCCGAGCATCGGCAGCAGCCAGCCGTAATCGGCGGGCAGCGGGCGCAAGTCGGGCGCGTGGGGTGACGGATCGATACGGACAATCGTGATCTTCTCGGTAACTTCCGGCAGCGTGCGCTCGTCGATCTTTTCGCGGTCGCTCAGCCGGGCGATCAGCGGATCGTAGACGAAGGGTGCGCGGCGGCGGAACAAATGCAGCACACGCAGCGCCTCGCCGGGGTTGGTGACAACCGAGGCGCGCGCGCCGAAACGCCGCCTGCCCTGCTGGATCAGCACGTCGGGCGCGGCTTTCAGGTTTTGCAGCCAGTGGGGGCGCTCGCCCCAGCCGGAAATCACGTAGATTTTGCTGCCGTGCTGGCGGTACTCAATCGGGGTGTGGCGCGACAAGCCGGTTTTCGAGCCGCGCGTGCCGAGGATCATGATATGGGCGGCATTCATGAGATCGCCCAGTCCCATGCGGTAGAGGGCGACCGGGAAACGCAGCATCCGGCGGAAAAATCCGCGCGGGTATGGGATCAACGCCTGCGGCTCGTCCACGTAATCAGTTGTCGAAACGACTTCCTGCATGATCAGAACACCACGTCACAATAAGGTATCTATCCTACTCTTAATACGCAACACTGACCCAATCGGTTGCTTAATCCCCGGTCGTCGCCACTCGTTCGATGCGCCCTTCGGTCAGCGACTGGACGTAGATACACTCGCGCCAGGGGATCGACACGTCGGCTTCGCTCAGCTCGAAATCGCCGAGCGGAACGCCAGTGTTGCGGATGATGGCGAGCGGCGTCGCCTCGTCGCGCTCGCCCATCACCAACTGGGCAGCGGCGCAGATCGTGTCGGCGATGCCGCGCTGGGTGACATGCATCGGATTGCCGAACAGGTCGCTTTTACCGCGTTCATCCTGAATCGGGCGGAAGCCCGCCGTCGCCAACGCAACGCCGGTCGTGCCCAGCCGACCGGGCATCAGCCAGCTATCGGTCAGGATCAAGCCGATGTTCACGCCGAACTCTGCCCGCAGCGCCCGGCGCAGGTTCTCCGCCGAACGATACGGATATTCCGGGAACAGGACAGCAAAGCCGTTGGGAATATTCGAGCGATCCAGCCCGGCATTGGGCGACAGGACGCCGTCCTTGAACGTGAGCAGAAAACCGGTAATCCCGCCGAAAACGTAATCCGCTTCCTGAATGACCAGTTGAACGATGCGCGGGTTCATACTGTAGCGCTCGGCAAGCGCGGCGGCTTCGGCGGTCACCTGCACGTCGTCCAGCCGGACGACACGCCCCTCGCTGATCGCCGTATACTTGCTCGATACTGCCAGCACGTCGCCCTCGGACAGGGTTTCACCTTCGGCGCGAATCGCGGCGCTGACAGTGGCGGCAAGGTCGAAGGCGCTCTGCCGGACGGGCGCGGACACGGGGATGACGATCAACGGTTCTCTAGTCACGATGGCAGTCTCTCGATACGCTCGATATGCAGATTCATGCTATCACAGAGCCGGCATACCATACAGACCAAAATAGACCGGTCATGCCACAATAGTCGCATAACCAGCGATGAGGCGTAACTTCCACGATGATACTGGTGAAACGGGAAC
>JADLHH010000291.1 GCA_020848855.1 Anaerolineae bacterium
CTCGGCGGCATCATCGAAGTCGTGGCGCTCAACGTGCCGCCCGGCTTAGGGTCGCATGTGCATTACGAGCGGCGGCTGGACGGGCGGATCGTCGCGGCGATGGTCAGCGTCCATGCCATGAAGGGCGCGGAAATCGGCAGCGCCTTCGAGAACGCGACCAAACGTGGATCGCAGGTTCACGACGAGATCGCGCTCGGCGACGACGAATCCAGCCTGATCCGCACGACCAACCGCGCCGGCGGGCTGGAAGGCGGCATCACCACCGGCGAGCCAATCGTCGCCCGCGTGGCGATGAAGCCGATTTCGACGGTGATGAAGGCGCTCGGCTCGGTCAATCTGGCGACCGGCGCGCCGGAAAAGACCACCTACGAGCGCAGCGATTTCTGCGCCGTGCCGCGCGCCGTGCCCATTCTCGAAGCGATGATGTCAGTGGTGATCGCCGAAGCGTTGCTGGAAAAGCTGGGCGGCGACAGCCTGGACGAGATGCGCCCGCGCTTCGAAACGCTGCGGCGGGCGCGGCTGGAAGATTTGCCGATGGACAACGTGGAGTGGCGCTTTGGCTATCCCTGATACCCCTGAGCAAAGCAGTCAAAACATTGTCCTGACCGGCTTTATGGGCACGGGCAAGACGACCATCGGGCGGCAGGTCGCGGCGCTGCTCGACCGGCGCTTCGTGGACGCCGACGACGTGATCGTCGAGCGGGCAGGCATGTCGATCCCGCAGATATTCGCGACGCAGGGCGAACCCGCATTTCGGGCGCTGGAAAAGGAAGTCTGCCGCGATCTGGCGGCGGAGCGCGGGCTGGTGATCGCCACCGGCGGCGGGATGCTGGTTGACCCGGACAACCGCGCCGCCATGCTGGCGAGCGGGCTGGTCGTCTGCCTCGTTGCCTCGCGGGATGTGCTGCGCGCCCGGCTGGCGCGGGGAGCAGAGCGCCCGCTGGCGGGCGACTGGGAAGCCCTGCTCGAAAAGCGCCGCGCCGCCTACGCTGCTATCCCGGATCACGTTGACACGAGTGACAACTCACCGGAGCGGGCTGCACAGCGGATCATCGATCTGGCATATGGGCTGCGTGGGCATTACATTCCGGTAAAGACGCCCACAGGCGAATACGATATTGCCATTCAGCGAGGCAGATTGGCGCACCTTATCACGCCGGAGCGCTGCGCGGTTGTGACCAATACGACGCTGGCGCCGCTCTACGGTGAAGCGCTGGCGCGTCGCCTGCCCGATGCTGTGCTGATCACCATGCCTGACGGCGAGCAGTACAAAACGCTCGACACGGTGGCGCAGTTGTATGCCGATTTCGTCGCAGCCGGGCTGGATCGCGGCTCGACGGTGATCGCGCTGGGCGGCGGTGTGGTCGGCGACACGGCGGGCTTCGCGGCGGCGACCTACATGCGCGGCGTGCGCCTGCTGCAAATTCCCACCAGCCTGCTGGCGATGGTCGATTCGAGCGTCGGCGGCAAGGTCGGCGTCGATCTGCCGCAGGGCAAGAACCTCGTCGGGGCGTTCAAGCAGCCCGATGCCGTGGTGATCGACCCCGACGTGCTGCGAACCCTGCCGGAGCGCGAGTGGCGATGCGGCGCTGCCGAAGCCATCAAGCACGCGCTGATCGCCGACCCCGGCTTGCTCGATCTGATCGATCCCGCAGCGGATCAATCCGCCATGATCGCGCGGGCGGTGCAGGTGAAAGTCGATATCGTCCAGCAAGACCCGTATGAGCAGGATATCCGCGCGCATCTGAATCTGGGGCACACCTTCGCCCACGCCGTCGAGCAGGTGAGCGGCTACCAATGGCTGCACGGCGAGGCGGTCGGCGTCGGGCTGGTGGCGGCGGCGCGGCTCTCGGCGGCGCTGGGGATGCTCGACGCGGCGGATGCCGCGCAGGTCGAGGCGATTATCCGGCGCTTCGGGCTGCCGACGCGGTTGGGCAATCTCGACCCGGAAGAACTCTACGCGGCGATGTCCACCGACAAAAAATGGCAGGGCGGGCATTCGCGCTTCGTGCTGCTGGAAGGCATCGGCAAGCCGGCAATCGTGCGCGACGTGCCGCCGGGACAGGTGATCGAAGTGCTGGCTTCGCTTCGGGGAGACGCGCCATGATCGGCATCAGCCTGGGCACGACGGTGACGCTGGCGGAGACCCATGCTGTTTCCGTGTGAGCCGCGCCTTTTCTTGGCGCTTCAGGCGTCAGGACGGTTAGAATACTGCTGATTGTCTGACAGGGATGCGCACCGCTATGACCAAGAAAATCCTGCTTCTGCACGGTCCCAACCTGAACCTGCTCGGCACGCGCGAGCCGGAAGTGTACGGCAAGATGACGCTCGAAGAAATCAACGACGCGGTGATCGCCCACGCCCGGCGCTTCGACGTGGAGCTGCGCGCCGAACAGTCGAACCACGAGGGCGCGCTGATCGACATGCTGCACGTGGGGCGCAACTGGGCGGACGGCGTAGTCTTCAACCCCGGCGCTTACACCCACACCTCGATTGCCCTGCGCGACGCGATCAGCGCCGTTCACCTGCCGGTGGTGGAAATCCACCTGTCGAACATTCACGCCCGCGAGCCATTTCGGCATACATCGATGCTCGCGCCGGTGTGTCTGGGGCAGATTTGCGGCTTCGGCTGGCGCGGCTATCTGCTGGCGGTGGATGCGCTGCTCGGTCATTTTGGCATAATAGACTGAGGATATCGGCGGTATTTCAGTCAGTTTGCCCTAGTGCCAACCAGATGCCAGCCTTTAGACTTGCGTTGTGCATCGGTTTGAAGGTGGAATTGCGATGATGACCAAAGAGGCGGTGCTCGCCGCCATTGAAGAACAGGGCGTCCAGTTCGTCGTTCTCTGGTTCAGCGACATCACCGGCATTGTCAAAAACGTGACGATCCCGGCGTTCAAGGTCGAAGCGGCAATCGAGAACGGGATGCACTTTGACGGCTCCTCGCTCGAAGGCTTTGCCCGCATCGCCGAAAGCGATATGGTGCTGGTTCCCGACCTCGACACGTTCGTGATCCTGCCTTGGGAGCCTGCCGAGGAACGCACGGCGCGCATGATCTGCTCGGTGCGCACGGTCGACGGGGACCCGTTCATCGGCGACCCGCGCAACGTGCTGATCAAAAATCTCAAGAGCGCCGAAGAGATGGGCTACACCTTCAAGACTGGCGTCGAACTGGAATTCTTTCTGTTTCGGAACAATGCCGATGCCGATCTGCCCTCGCTGAAGCCTTTCGACGAAGCCAGCTACTTCGACATGTCCGACGACTTCTCGCAGAGTGTCCGCCGCAAAATGATTCTCACGCTGATCGCGCTTGGCATCCGCGTCGACTCAGCGCACCACGAGATCGGCAGAGGGCAGCATGAGGTTGATTTCGACTACAACGGCGCGGTCACGTCCGCCGACCAGGTGCTGACGGCGCGGGTCGCGCTGCGCAGCATCGCCCAGCAGAATGGGATGCACTGCACGTTCATGCCGCGCCCGTCCACCGACCTTCCGGGGTCAGGGATGCACACTCACCAGAGCCTGCACGACCTCGAAACCGACGTAAACGTGTTTGCCGACAATGACCACGAGTACGGGCTGTCGGAGACGGCGCGCTTCTTCCTCGCCGGGCAGTTGTACCATGCCCGCGCCATGACGGCGGTGCTGGCGCCGCTGGTGAACTCCTACAAGCGGCTCTCGACCAGCTTCGAAGCCCCGAAGTACGTCACCTGGGCGCACGTCAACCGGGCGGGCGCGGCGCTCATCCGCGTGCCGCATGTCGCCCCCGGCAAGGAATCGCACACCCGCATCGAACTGCGCTGCCCCGACCCCAGCAGCAATCCGTATCTGGCGGCGGCGGTCATGCTGGCGGCGGGTCTCGACGGGATTCGCCAGCGGATGCCGCTGGAAGATGCGTTTGAAGGCTCGCTGGTGAGGCAGGAGCGTTCGCGGCTGCGCCAGATGGAGACGCTGCCGACTTCGCTGGGCGAAGCGCTCGAGGCGCTGATGCAGGACGACGTGATTATGTCCGCGCTCGGTCCGTATATCAGCGACCGGTTCATCGCCGTCAAGCAGCAGGAACTGGACGATTACAACCGCCAGGTGACGCCCTGGGAACTGACGCGCTATCTTACGCGCTATTGACGATCAAGGTATGGATGCCGTCGAGCGCGGCGTCGCTGTCTTCCGGGTTGACCACCACCGAGAAATTCGCGTGGGACGGTCCCTGCGCCAGCGCCAGGATACGCACGTCGTCCAGCGCCGAAAGAATCTGCCCGATCATCCGGTGGCTGACGTCGATCTGCGCGCCGATCACGCTGACCACGCTCACCGGGCGCATCGTCCAGATGCCGTCGTCCAGCCGGCTGATCGACGCCGACAGCCCGCTTTGCAGGCTGTGGAGCGCGTCGGGTCCGGCGTTGGTGGGGATGACGAAGCACACGAAGCTCTGCGACGACGACTGCGACGCGATCATCACGTCGGTGTGGCTGCCGGTGATGCGTGAGAGGCGGTCGTCCACCAGTGCCGAGATGTTCGACAGCGAGCCGCTGTACGGCGCGTCCAGCCCCAATCCCTGAATCATGGTGACGGCTTTGAAGCCAGACGGCGTCGAGCCGCTGTGAACCA
>JADLHH010000292.1 GCA_020848855.1 Anaerolineae bacterium
ACCCGTTCACGCCGCTGTTCCTCGGCAGCGTGATTCTGCTGGCGCTGGGGGTGCTGCTTTTCTCCCGCGTTCAGGCGGACAGCACGTTCAGCGTTGGCGAGTTCGCTGGGATGTTCGTGCATGGCAACCCACTGCTGGCGTTCGAGTCGCTGATCGGCTACTACCGCGCGCGGGACGAGCGGGCGACGGTCGTCAGCACCGAGCGCATGGGCAGGACGAAAAGCCCGCTCACCGTCGACGAGATGCTCGAAGCGCTGCAGGACCCGCGCTTCAACGTCCGGTTCGAAGCCATCATCTCGATTGCCCGCATGGGTTCCGAGCCGCGTCTGGTCAAGGCATTGTGCCACATCCTCGACGGGACGGAACTCTCGCTCAGTGTGATTTCGGCGTGGGCGCTGGGGCGCATTGGCGACGACGAAGCGCTGCCGTCGCTGCGCAACGGGCTGAATTCCAGCTACCGCTCGATTCAGGCACACTGCGCCCGGTCGCTGGGCACGCTCAACGATCAGCAGGTCGCGCCGCTTCTACTGGAGCGCTTGCGAACCGAAACCGACAAGGGACTGCGCATCGCCTTCGCTTCGGCGCTTGGCAACCTGCGCTCGAAGGAATCGGTCGATCTGCTGTTCGAGGTACTGGATACGATTGACAACGACGCGGCGCGCATCGAAGTCGCGCTCGCCATCGCCCGTGTGCTGGGCGACGAACATCGCTTTATCCGGCTGCTGCGCAATCTCCGGCAGGACAGCGGGACGACAGCAGCGCAGGTGATCGCCGGGTGGCAGCGCAAAATGAGCAAGACCTTCCCCGACGAGCTTGAACCGATTGTCCGCGAGTGCGGCTACCGTTTCGCCAGTGACCAGATGGACGAAGCGGCGGCGATGCTCGGTCAGGTGCTGGAACAGCTTCCGCGCCCGTCCGACGACAGCGTGAGCGCGCGAATTCTGGACAAGTGCGTCGCTCACCTGAAACAGCCGGGCGTCCCGCGTTTCGAATACCTGCTGCTGACGCTGTTCACGCTTCAGACGACCACCAAGTAACCCTTAACGAACAGGCTTATCCCGCCGGCGGCGCGATCATCTTCCACAGGAAGCGTGGCAGTGTGATCAGGTTATAGCGGTTGCGCTCGTACTCGGCGCGCAGGTGCTGGCGCTGGAGCGTCGTGACCTCGGCTTCGGCGTCGCTTAGTTCTGGGTACAGGCTCTGCACCATGTCAAGGTCGGGCGACTGTTCGCGCGCGTCGAGCAGTTGGATTTCGACCGTCTCGATCTGCCGCTCCAGACTCTCCTGATTGTGGGCGTAGCGGGTGTGGACATTCTCCACGTCGTCTTCGGTGATCGGCGGGACATTCCGCCGCCGCCAGTCCATCAGCCGCTCCCAGTCGCCGCGCGGTACGGCATGATCGACGCCGTTCAGGGCGCTGAGGGCGGTCGCCTCGTTGGCGGGCGTGATGTCGGCGGCGGTGCGAATGCCGACCAGCGCCAGCGCTTCAATCTGCGCCGCGCCGATGCCATTGATGCGCCCCGCTTCCAGCCGCTGACCGAGCAGTTCGTGGGTGGTGCTGTGCAGCGCCCGCTCCAGCCGCATGACTTCGCGGTTCTCCTGCTGGCGGGAAATCTCCAGTTCGCGGTGCAGTTCGGCGGCGCTGGATTCCAGCACGCGCACCTGCTGCTGGTAGCGGCGGTCTGCCTCGACGATCAGGCGGGAGAGGGTTTTTCGCCGTGCTTTCGCGTCGATCAACTGCTGCTGCAAATCACGGGAAGTTCTCGCTGCGCTCGCCTTTTCGAGTACCTGCGGGTAGGTCGAATAGCGCCAGGCGAACGTCACCAGCGCGAACAGCGGGAATACCTGGCGTACCGGTCGCAGGATTGACCGTTCGAATGCCAGCTCGGCGGTATGGCGCTCGTGTTGGAGGAACTCGTCGGTGAAGTCGACCTGATCCTGTTTGAGATGGTCGAAAATCCACGAGGATTTCATCGCCTCGGATGTCGCCGGGGTGAGCACAGTCACCGACGATGGCAACCGCTCGGCGACCCAGTCCAGCAGGCGGTTGGTCAACTGCGTGACCGGCGTATCCAGCGGGTTCTGCTCGAACGGCGGCACGTCGAGGTAGGACGGCGCGTGGGCGGCTTCGCGCAGCATGGCGGCGGATGCGCGGATGCGCGGGTCACTGTGCCGCGCCAGCAGGTCAAGCGCGGGCGACTGCTCCGGCGTTTCGAAGTCAGACGCGCGAAACAGCAGGTTTTCCTCGCCCGCCTGCGTCTTCTTCCACAGCGACGTATCAACCGAGAGCGCCAGCAGCGACAGCCCGATTACGATGGTCGAGAAATTGTCGACGCTGCGAAAATTCTGCCCGGTGATATCTTTGCCGTCGCTGCGCGTGGGGTGCTGGTAATGGCGGTGCCCGATCTCGTTGTTGGTCAAGCCGATCACACTGGGGACGATCATGCCGTCGTAGTCGATCAGCTTGATGGCGTCGTCGTCGGTGACGAGGATGTTGCCGTGCTGCAGGTCGCCATGCGCGATTTCCGCCATGCGCAGTGACCGGCACAACGCCAGCCAGCGCTCGCCCAGCCGCCGGAGCTTCTGCGGCGCGTTCAGGTTTTGCTCGATGTAGGTGTCGAGCCGGATGCCGGGCGTCCAGTCCATCTTGAGGATGGGAAACCACTTGCCGCGCACGCGAATGCCTTCGGGCAGGTATTCGAAGTTGACCATGAACGGCAGCGGGTGGCGCTTCAGATGCTCCGAAATGGCGGCATAGCGATCCTGCTGGTTGGTGACTTCGCGCAGAAAGCAGCGCACCGCCCACTTGCAGGCGTCGGTTTCGACCTCGAACACGGTGGCGAAGTTGCCGGAGATGGGGCGGGGCAAGCCGAGCTTATTGGTTACGACCTTGCCGCCGCGCAGGTCGGGGTCGCTGAACGCCTGCCGGGGATACTGGATCGCTTCGACGTACTCGTTGGGATTAGGCCACGCCACCCTGACCCTCTCCAACCATCGGCACGATCTTGAGGAGTGTCACGTCGTCGTTGCGGCAGATGTGCTCGCCCCGCGCGTGCGCGACCAACTGCTCGAACCCCGCCTGATCCATGCCGTCGGCGGCGAGCCGCCCGCGCAGCCGCCGCTGGCTGAGGAAGAAGTGTGCCAGCGCGTCGGTCATCAGCAGGAAGTAATCGCCGTCTTTCCATTTGCCGCGTGCCGCCCGCGCCTCGACCGCCGAATCGTGCCGGGTCGAGAGCAGCGCCGGATGATTGTTGAACTGGTCAGGCAGGTGATACGGGAAGGCGCGGATCGTTTGCTGCGGACGGATGTGGAACAGGCAGCTATCGCCGACGCACAGCGCGTGCCAGTTGCCGTTGGCGCGAATCGTCAGCCCCATCAGCGACGAGAACGCGCCGCGTTCCAGCTTCTCCTGCGCGTACCAGGGCAGAGGCTGGTGGCGGGCGTCAATCGCGCCGCGCCAGCCCACGCTGAGCGCGATCATCGTCTCCGGCTTGATTTTGGGCAGGCGCTGGCTGACGAAAGCGTCGACCAGAATCTGCGCCCACAGCCCGGAAAACGACGTTTCGGTCGCGCCGTCGGCGACCGCGCAGCGGAATTCGGCGCACTCGGCGTCGGGCACGTCTTCCGGGGCGAAGGCGTCCTCGTATTCGTCGGAGGCGTTGCCCGCCTTTTGCAGCCAGAATGCGCTGAAGCCGATGCGCATAACCCCTCACCCCGTGTGAACTTCGTTCACCCACCCCTCTCCCACGCAAGCGGGGAGAGGGGATTTGAGGAATCCTGTTGTGCCAATTCGGTATGCCACAGCCGAGAAATGTACATGTGCGGGCGCACCGCCGTGCGCCCCTACCTGTGCTCGATTCGCCATCGCTACCGCAGGTTGCTCGGTCGCGTGCCGATATCCAGGAAGCGAATCACGGCGACAATATCGGCGTTGAAGACGAAGCCGCGCGAATTTTCCGAGACCTGAAAGCCTTCCTGCGAAGCGGCGCTGCGAATGTGTTCCGGCAGCGGGCTGGATAGGGCGAACAACTGCCTGGCATACTGGTCGGGAAGCTCGCTTTCGCTGCTGGGGAACTCAAAGCTCGCGCCGCCTTTTGACGACAGATGCACGTTGAACAGCAGCACTTCGCCGTCCGCGCTCTTCAGCGCGCGCAGGGCTTCGGCGGCTTTCAGCGGGTTGCCGTCGGTCGATTCGCCGTCGGTGATGTTGATGACGATGGGCGGGAAGCAGTCGGGGTGTTCGGCAAGCCAGCCTTCGATGATGCGCTGCGCCGTCTTGAAGGCGTCGGTCATCGGCGTGCCGCCTTTCGAGATTGGGCTGAACCAGATCGGGAAGCGGACTTTCTGCTCGATGATGCCGCCCGCGCCGTCGTCGACCTTTTTGACGCGCTCCTCGATGCGCTCCGGCGAATCCGCCACTTTGCTGATCGGCACCAGCTCCTTGCCCGCCAGCTCGCCGCCGAGCGCCGGACCGACCTTTTCGCCGTAGCCGATCACGCCGACGTAGTAATAATCGCGCACGCCTTCGGATTTGGCGCACTTGATCGTCAGGTTGAACAGGAGATTGTTGATCGCGTCCGCGACTTTCTGATCCTTCTTGCCGCCGCCACCGCCGAACGGGTCGGACATCGAGCCGGACTGGTCGAGCAGGAACAGGAACATGCTGGGGTTGGCGCGGCTGATTTCTGCTGAATACGTCATGACAAAGCCTCTTTCATGATTGTCGTTCTGGAATCGGGCACAGTCTCCCTAGTGTGAAATACGTTCGAGACGCCGTCTTTGTTGCTTAAGTGTAGAATGAAACGCCGCCCGCCGAAAGAACAGGTGTGTTACAAAGTCGATACGCAGACGATCCTATATGCCCGCCAGCAGCAGAAACGCGAAGGCTTCGACCGCCATCGTGCCGACCAGCAGGGCGATGCTGTAGAAGGCGAACTGATTCCAGCGCGCCGGGTTCCGGGTGTCGCCGCGCCGGACGCGCCAAAGCTGCACCAGCGCCAGCGGCGACATCAGCGCGACTGCCAGCGCCGGCAGCAGGGGCAGCCCGGCGATCACCAGCAGCGGCAGCGCCAGATACGCGCCGACCAGCACCACCGCGTACAGCCGGGCAGCGCGCCATGCCCCCAGCCGCACGACCAGCGTGCGTTTACTGGCGCTGGCGTCGCCCGCCGCGTCAGGGAAATCGACCGCCAGCAGCATACAGAACTGCAGGCAGCATGGCGGGATCACGGCGAGAAAGGGCAGGGGCGTCAGTTCGCCGCGCTGGAGATAGAAACCGGTCAGCGGGGCGAACCCGCCGACCAGCAGCGCCGTCGTGAATTCGCCGACGCCGCGCGCGTGCAGCCGGAGCGGCGGCGCGCTGTAGAACCACGCCAGCCCCAGCGCCAGCGCGAACAGCGGCAGAGTCAGCGTACCCGTGTGGACGCCGAATGTAAGCACCAGCGCCGCGACGACGGCGATACCCGCCAGCGCCAGCGCCGTGATCAGCGCGGCGCGCGGCGGCAGCAGCCCGGCGGTCAGCACGCGGCTGCCGCCCGACCAGTGGGTCGGTGTGCGGTTGGCGCGGTCGGCGTCGAGGTCGAAGTAGTCGTTGCTGTAGTGGGTCATCCACTGGATGGCGGTGATGGCGATCTGCCCCCACAGCAGGGCGTCCAGATTCAGGCGGGTGCCGCTGGAAAGCGCTATCGCCACGCCGAGCGCGTGCGTGACCAGCCCGCCGGCAAGAAACAGCGGGCGACCCAGCCGGAAGAACGCCGCAAGCCGTGCCGGATACGCGGGGCGCGGCGTCACGCCGGGGGTTTCGGGCTGAGGCGGTCGCGGACGATGGCGAGGACGAAGCGGCTGTTGTAGACCAGATAGCGTTTCCACAGGCGACCCGGCTCGGTCAGCAGCCGGAACAGCCATTCCAGCCCGCTGCGCTGCATCCAGTGGGGCGCCTGGCGTTTCGTCCCGGCGATGAAGTCAAACGCCGCGCCGACGCCGACCAGCACCGACGCATCCAGCAGCGGACGGTACTGGCACATCCACAAATCCTGCTTGGGCGATCCCAGCCCGACCCACACGATGTCCGGCTTCGCGGCGTTGATCCGCGCGACGAGGTCAGCGTCAGCCTCGGCAGCGGTGTTCACCGCCGGTGCGAACGAGCCGGATACTTTCAGAGCGGGGAAGCGCTCCTGCAGCGCGGCGATCAGATTTTCGGCGACGCCGGGCATCCCGCCCAGAAAATAATGGCTCACGTCGTCGCCAGCGGTCTGTTCGCACAGCGCCAGAAACAGGTCGGGACCGTACACGCGCCCGGCGTCGCTGTGCCCGCCAGAGCGCTGAAGCCAAACCAGCGGCATCCCGTCGGCGGTGACCATGTCGGCTTGCTGGAGCGCGCGTAGGATGACGGGATTGTCCTGAGCCGCCATGATGGTGTACACCGTGCAGGTCGAGACGGTGCGCTTTTCGCCGCGCGCCAGCCACCCCCGGATCACCGTGACCGCCTGGCTGAGCGTCTGAACATCGACCGGGACGTTGAGGATTGAATACTGCAACCGGAACCCTTACGTGCTGCGCCTGAACCGGGTAACTGGGGGAAAATACTACCTGTCGCGCATCCAAAATGCGAATGTGCGGGGCTGGGAACATACCTTAACTGGGCGCACCGCCGTGCGCCCCTACGTAGCGTTCCGGTTCCTGAGGCGCTCCGGTGTGTGGCGGATGCAGGGTCATCGCATCAAAATAGCCATTTAGGTCAAAAAGGGTCATAGGTGTTTTGTAGGGGCAGACCTGTGTGTCTGCCCCAGCGGGCGAACACGTGGGTTCGCCCCTACAAGAGCGTTGTGAACCA
>JADLHH010000293.1 GCA_020848855.1 Anaerolineae bacterium
ACCTTTGGTAAGCCGGGGTGAGGGGCAAACAGAGGCAAAAACCTTTTTCAACACCCTCTCAGACCCGACCGCCCACAATCCCGCGTTCTGATTGAATATGCAGTTGCCCTGCGAGTCAGCCGAGCGGGTATTCCCACGTATAGAAGATGTAGTCCTGCGCCAGCGTGCGCCCGCCCACCTGATGGATGAGCGCGAGTATCTGGGCGCGGTGGTCGGTGGCGTGGTTGATGATCTGCGCCAGGGCTTCCCACAGAATTTGCTTGCGGCGGGCGCTGCCGGTGATGCTGGTGTAGACTAGCGGCTGAACGAGCTGGGCGTCGGTCAGCGCGGCGACGTATGCACGCCAGTCGGCTTCGACTGCATCCCAGCGGACGCGAATCGAGTCGCGGGTGGGGAAATCTTCGGCTTGCAGGAACGGATCGGGGGTTTCGCCGCGCACACGCTGCAGCCAGAGCCACTCCGCGCCCATCGTGTGGACGACCTGCTGATGTACCGAGCCGACCGAGTAGTCGCACGGGCGCGTGAACTGCTCGTCGCTCAGGTCGGCGACGCAGCCCCACACCTGCCGGTGCTTCCAGTACGTGTAGTCGATCATGCGGCGAAAATAGGCGGCGTTCATAAATTCCTCAAAAGCCACGACTGAGGACTGAGCCATGAGGACTGAGTTAAAGCAGTTACATGGATGCTGAAGACTTTACTCATAGATGACCCAAATGGAGATTGCCGTTTTTGTAGGGTCGCAGCGTGCTGCGCCCGACCACCGATCAGGCAGTGTCTATATCGGTCATCTATCAGTCCTCAGTCCTGATCCCTCAGTCCTTGACTCGGCACTCAGCACTATAAAAGCGTCGAATTTTCAAGCTCAGCATAGTCGCAGGCGAGTTCGCGCCACGCCCGCCCCAGCCGCTTCATGCCCTCTTCGATTTCGGCGGGCTTCTGCGCGGCGAAGTTCAGGCGCAGGAAATGGCTGCCGCCGCCGCCGGTGTAGAACATGTTGCCGATGGCGTAGGCGACGCCCATCTGGATTGCCGAGACGTACAGTTCGGCGGCGGTCGGTCCCGATTTGGGCAATTCGACCCACAGATACAGCCCGCCCTGCGGAACGTTCCAGCGCGAACCGGGCGGCAGATAGCGCGCGGCTGCCGCCAGCGCAATATCGCGGCGGCGGCGCATCTCGCGGTTGTTGCGTTCCAACTGCTGCGCCAGCACGCCGCGTTCGAGCATCAGGTGAATGGCGCGCTGGTTCAAGCCGGGCGTGGAAATGTCCGCCGCCTGCTTGACCCGCACGATCCGCTCGTAGTGCGGTCCGTCGGCGATGACGTAGCCGATGCGCAGACCGGGCAGCAGATTCTTGGTGAAGCCGCTGGCGTGAATGACGATGCCGGTCTCGTCCAGCGCCTTGAGCGGCGGCAGCGATTCGCCCTCGTAGCGGAATTCGTGGTAAACACCGTCTTCGAGGATCGGCACGTTGTATTCGGCGGCGAGGTTGATCAACTGGCGGCGGCGGTGCAGCGGCATGACCTTGCCGGTCGGGTTCTGGAACGTCGGCATGACGTAGATCAGCTTCGGGTGGTTGTCGATGATGAAATTTTCGAGGATGTCCAGGCGGATGCCGTCCTCGTCCATACAGATGCCGCGTATCTGCACCCGGCGCGTGCGCACGATGTCGATCATGCCGAGGTAAGTCGGGCTTTCGGTGACGATCAGATCGCCATCTGACAGCACCGCCTGCACGATCAGGTCAATCGCCTGCTGAGTCCCGCCGGTGATCAGGATGTGGTCGGTATTGCAGCGGATGCCGAGCGCGCTGACGTAATCGCGCACGCTGACGCGCAGCGGACCATAGCCCTCGGTGACCTCGTAGACCAGCGCCCGCGCGCCGTCGCGGTCGAGGATGGTGTTGATGGCGTCGCGCAGGTGCTGCACCGGGAAGAATTCGGCGGACGGCGCGCCGCTGCTCAGGTTGATGACGCCGGGCTTGCGGGCGAGGCGCATCATCTCGCGGATCGAGCGATCCGGCAGGCTGTTCGATTCGGTGGCGGTGGAATTGGCGGCGGCGGGATGCGGCGTGCTGGGCGGCGGGGCTGCGCCATCCCGGTCGCCGGCGACGAATGTGCCGCGCCCGGCGTGGGCGCTCAGGTAGCCTTCGGCGCGCAGTTCGGCGTAGGCGTTGACGACGCTGATGCGGCTGATGTTCAACTGGCGGGCGAGGTCGCGGCTGGCGGGCAGGCGCGTGCCGGCGGGAAGCGAGCCGCTTTCGACCTGCGCACGAATATGGCGAATGAGCTGGCGATAGATCGGTTCTTCACTGTCTCGATCCAGCGGGATCGTCAGATTCGTGCTTAACATGCGGCGCTCCGGCGTCAGTTGTGTGTTGGTGCTGGAAGAAGGAACTCTTCCTAACCTAACATTGGGTGGTCATCCAGGAATAAGTCCAACACAGTCCAATGTGGATTAGACGATTCTACCCCCAGAAGCCTTACTTTTGCAGAGGGCATACATAGCGTATAGTTGAAGTACGAATCAGGACTGAGGGACGAGGACTGAGGACTGAGGACTGAGAAAAACAGTTAAAAGTTAAAGAGTTAAAAGGTGAAGGTGGATCGACTACCCCGGTTTCACTTTTAACTTTCAACCCATTGTTTTCTTCTCAGTCCTCATTGAACGCAGCACGGATGGAGCGGACGGCTCATGTTTGATACGCAGCCCAATGCGTTTGAGGAAAAAATCGACCGGATGATCACGCAGCTTGGCGACAAGAACACCGCCAGGCGCCGCGAAGCCGCCGAGTTTCTGGGCGAAGTCGCCGCTGCCGATGCCGTGCATGACCTGGTGGAAGTGTACCGCAAGGACAAGAGCGCGCAGGTGCGCGCCGCCGCCGCCTATTCGCTGGGGATGTACAAAGCGGTCGAGCGGGCGCTGAAGGCAGGTGACGAGGCAAAAGTCGTCGACCTGCTGACCGGCATCGAAAAAGAAGGCAAGATCGGCAAGCGCGCGCCAATCGGACGGGCGATACGGATCAACATCGCCCTGGTCGTCGTGCTGATCGTGCTGATCGTGGTCTACTTTTACAGCCCGGATATCGAGGGGCGGCTGTTCGGCAGCACCCGACCGCGCTCGGAAGTGGTCGCCAGCGTGCTGGAGACATTCACGCTCGTCAAGAACGATACCCGGTCGCTGCAGACCGAACTGCTGGACGTGATCTCGACGCGCCCGTTAAGCTGCACCGCCTTCTTCAACAACGCGCCGATCTACCGGCTTGACCCGGTGGACGTGCGCGCCTTCCCGGATATCGCCAGCCTTGTCACCCAGATCAACAGCGCACAGAACAGCCTCGCCAGCGCCAAAGCGCCGTATGACGCCGCTTGCAACGATGGCGCAGCCTTCGGCGCGGCGGAAGCACAGTCCGCTTTCCAGAGGCTGCTGCCGGCGCTGCAGGCGCTCGACCCGCTGGAAGTCGCGCTCATTCAGGCTGCGGCGGCAGCGCCAACAGCGATCCCGCCGATGACCGCCCCGACCAACGCTGCCCAGCCCACCACCGCCGGCGCGACGAGCGCGCCCCAAGCCGCCAGCCCCGCGCCGAACGCGACGACCGCCCCGGCGGCGCAGCCCACCGCCGTGCCGGCAACGCCCGTAGGCGCGAACCCCAAAGCGCACCTATCCGAACTGTTCGGCATCATCCAGGACGTGACGGGGACGTTCGGGGCGGGCACGCTGCTGGTGCAGTATTGGACCGAGGTGCAGAACTTCGGGCAGACCAACGGCTGCGCGGTACGACCGCCAACCGTGCCCAGCTACGATATTTTCATCCCGGAAGCCGACTTCCAGGCATCGCCCGATCTGCGCGACGCCGTGCAGTTGATCACCAGCGGGCTGGCAGCCCTGCGCACCGGCTGGACGAATTTCCAGTTCGACTGCAACGCGCGCAGTCTGGTGAGTGTGGCGGAAACCCGACTGCAGGACGCGCGCGTTGCGCTGGACGCCTTCACAACCGCCGACCTGATGCTGCAGGGCATCCAGGCGTCGCCGTAAGTCCGGTCAGCCGCCCGACAGTTTCACCACGATCCCGGCGATCCGGCGCTCGCGGGTCGCCTGCGCCTTCGCAGACTCAACCTGCCGGACGTATTCCTTGCGCATGGACGGCGCGAGCGCGTCGAACGCTTCGGTCGCGCCGGGCTGCGCCGCCAGCGCCGCCGCCAGATCGTCGGGGACGGTGACGGTGCGCGGCTCAGTATCCAGCTCCAGCGTCACTTCGATTTGATCGCCCGCTTTAACGCCCGCCGCGTCGCGGTTTTCGGCGCTGAGCGGCAGCATGAAATTCCCATCCATCACGGCGACGGTGCTGCGGTAGGTATAGCCGCCAATCGTCACTTTGACGGGCGGGCGCTTGTGCGAACCCAGCGCCGCGACCGCTTCCGCCGGAACCGGGATGCCGGTGGCGTTCATATTCGGCTCTTTCCAGACCATCGTTTTGAACGTGGCTTTCATCGCGCTGCCTCATTTCGATTCGCGTGCGAGCTTTGCACAAGTATAGCAGAGACCGGCTCCCTAGAACAGATGGTCGTATTAGAGGGGCGAAAAAATGGCTGAACCGCCAAGACGCCAAGCGCGCCAAGAGAAAGACCGGTGCATCCAGTGTGCGCCCCTTTTGCCTAGAGCAAGACGTGTGTACGGGCACGATATGAGGGTGTTGAAAAACCCCTCACCCTGCTCACATTCGTGAGCTGTCCCTCGCCCCGTTTACGTGGGCGAGGGACAAAAACCGTTCTTCTCCCCTCGCCCCGCTTGCGTAACGTGACCGCAGGTCACGCGAGAGGGGAAGGCAACCGCAGGTTGCACGGGGTGAGGGGGAATAGTGGCATCACCTCGCAATTCCCCACTCCCTCTAAAATCCTTAGCGTAGCTAAGTAAATACTAACCCGCTATACTTAGCGGACTGGCTTAGCGCATACCTGAATACACGAGTGCTTCATGATCCTATTCGTCATGTTCATCTTCGGCGCGGTGGTGATTGGCGCGGGGGCAATGCTTGCGCCCGCCTGGCCGACGCATCAGCCGCGCGTGGCGCTGGCGGCGGCGCTGGCGCTCGGCGTGGTGATCGGCGGGGCGCTGTTCTGGGCGATGCTGTTCGGCTGGAACACGCTGGTGGTCGACTACCTGCTGTTCGCGCTGGTGTCGAGCATCTTCCTGTTCGGGACGCTGTCTTATGGGCAGAAGCGCGCCGAAGCGCGCGGCGAAGTGCTGCTCGACGCCGACCAGGGCTGGACGAGCGGACGCGACCTGCTGCTGTTCGGCTTCGCGGCGCTGGTGTTCATCATCCCGGCGCTGATCGCGCCCGTGCCGCTCGACACCGACGCGCAGGGCTTCGGCTATCTGGCGCTGACGGCGCGGCTGGGCGGCGGCTTCGACACGCTCGCGCCGTTCCACCCGGAGATCACCTACCTGTACTCGCCCGGCTTCCCGGCGCTGGTCGCCTACCTGAGCCACCAGCTCGGCTTGGGGATTCAGATGGTCGAGATGGGAACGGCGGTGGTGTTCGGGCTGCTGCTAGTCTGGCTGGCATACGACCTCGGCTCGGAGCTGCAGGATAAGCGGCTGGGGCGGGCGATGGCGCTCGCCATGCTCGGCGGCGTCGGGCTGTTCACCGCCTTCATGGATTCGCATTACACGACGCTGCTGGCGCTGGTGTTCGCGCTGGCATTCGTGACCTTCGTCATTCGGTATCTGCGCGAGCGGCTGCCGGGCGACGCGGTCGCTGCCGGGCTGATGCTGGGCGCGGTAGTGATCAGCCACCCGGACACGACGATCATCCTGGCGCTGGGCTACGTGCCCTGGCTGGCGACGATGTGGCTGGGCAAGCCGCGCCCGGCGCTCAAAACGTGGCTGGTGCTGCTGATCGGCGTGCCGGTGGTGGGCGCGCTGGCGATCTCGCCGTGGCTGGTGCACGTGCGCGACCTGCTGGGCGCGGAGATCGTGTCGCCGTTCGAGCGTGACCCGTCATACTGGCAGGTGATGATCACCTATCACGGCATCCTGATCGTGCCGCTGGCGCTGCTGGGGGCGGTCATCGGGCTGCGGCGGCGCAGCCAGGCGGCGATCCTGTCGGTCGTCTGGTTGATTTTGATCCTCGACTTCTCGACCACCGGCATCCTGCCGAGCCTGTTCCCCTGGCTGCCGATCCTGCGCTACGACTACCCGTTCAGCCTCGCCTGGCACGGTCCCATCATCCCGTACACGATTCTCGGCGGCACGAGCATCCTGTGGCTGTGGGATCGCTTCGCCGAGGCGCGATTAGGCGTGCTGCTGCACCGCGCTGCGCCCGCCCTGCTGGTCGGCGTGAGCGCGCTGGCGCTGGTCGGGCTGGCGGTCAGCCCGCAGATTATCGAGATCAGCAAGGATCAGGTCGGCTTCTTCGGCGCGTTCTCGTCGGCGGCGGACGTGGCGGCGATGGAGTGGATCAAGGCGAACACGCCCGAAGACGCGCGGGTGCTGAATTACCCGGTGGCGCACGAGGGCGACTGGGTTCCGGTGATCAGCGAGCGGGACAGCGTGTATTTCCGCCCGCAGCCGTTCTTTCACGGGACGGAATCGGTCGAAGCCGAGCAGCAGGCGATGCTGGCGTTCTGGCAGAACCCGGCAGACCCCGCCAACGCCGATCTGCTGCGCGCGGCAAACATCGGCTACGTAATCGTGCCGCAGATCGTCGCCAACCCGAACAGCATTGAGACGATGGTGCGCTGGCGCGTCCCGGTGGAGGAAGTGGCGATGCAGTCGCCGGTGAGCGACGCGCCGTATCTGGAACTGGTATTCGAGCAGGACGGCGCGGCGGTGTGGGCGGTGAGGTAAGCGAGGTAATCGCGCTCAGGGGTTGGCGAAAGCGCCGGTCGGCTCCGGGATCGGATGCCCATATTCCAGGGCGACTTCCAGCCAGCCTTCTTTCGCTTCTTCGATCATCTGGTGGAGTTCGTCCCAGGTTTCTGCCTGAGTCATGCAGCCGGGGAGTTCCTTGACGCGCGCGACGTACCCGCCATCATCCTGATCGGGAATGATTTCGATGGTGTAAGGAAGCGCGAGATAGTATTCAAGTGTTTTAGGGGGCATACGTCATCTCCTGTTTAGTTCCCTTCTTCAGGAAACAGCGCGTCGAGCAACTCGATGCAGTCTTTAACATACTGCGGTTTCACAGAATTTCCGTGCAGCGGCACAACCATAATCGCCTGTGTGCCCTCGTGCTGGTACTGAAAAAAGTGATGACTGCCCTTGATACGCACCAGTGTAAACCCAAACTGTATCAACAGGGTTTCCAAATCCCCGAATTTGACGCCTTTAGGATTGTTCTTGAGCTTTCTACGGAGTTTGTCGCGTTTGCTCATCGCATCGGCTTCGAAGTATATCCGCAATCACGGGCGCTAACGACATTATTTGCCGACTACCTGAACAACCAATAAATCCTCGCGCCTCAGTCCCGTAAGAACCCGGCGCCGCGCCCGCTCTGAAATTTCATCACACGACAACAGGAGAACAGCGCCAATGGCAAAAGCCATCTGGAACGGCGCGGTGCTGGCGGAAAGCGACCAGACCATCGTCGTCGAAGGCAACCACTACTTCCCGCCCGACGCCATCAACCGCACCTACTTCCGACCGAGCGACATGCACACCACCTGTCACTGGAAGGGGCTGGCGAGCTACTACAACGTCGAGGTGGACGGCAAGATCAATCCCAACGCCGCCTGGTATTACCCGACGCCGAAAGACGCCGCCCGGCAGATCACCGGGTATATCGCTTTCTGGAAGGGTGTGAGGGTCGAGGCGTAAACGCCTGTAGGGGCAGACCCGTGTGCGCCCTTTTTGATTCCTGCAACGATTCAGCGCGGCGCTGCGTACAGATTCCAGATGACAGCGGAGGATGTTATGCGCGAACGTGCCGCAGCAACCATTTTTATGTGGATCGCCCAGGCGATCTCCGTCGGGCTGATACTGAACAGCCTTCGATATACGGAACTTGTCCAAAGTCCGGTCAACCCCGGTGAGCTGGTCGCGCAGACGATGCTCGTCTCCGGTCAGTGGCAGCTTGCCACGGCGGTGCTGCTGTTCTTCCTGATCATGGGCGCGGTCGCCGCGACAATCGCTATCTGGCAGAGTGCGCCGCGCACCGACGACGCGAAGGCGATGCGAGCGACGGAGAAAGCCAAGCGCGATAACCGCGACGCGCGCATCAAGCGGCTGCTGGCGACGATGGACGACGAGGAGCTTGACGCGCTGGAACAGCAGCGGCTCAGCGACAGCCGCGACGATGAAGACCGGCTCTCGCTGGAAGCGCTGCTGCGCAAGCGCAACTGAGAGCGGATCGACCCCAGTGAAGTCGGGCAGACATACGGAGGCTTGTCCGAAAATTATGGCATTGAACATCTCCCCTCACCCCGCTCAACACATGGCTTGGCACTTTCGTTGACCAGTCCCGCTCCCCCGTAAATCAGGCGCGGGACAACGCCCAGGATGCGCCCCTTCTCCCCGCCTGCGTAATCCAACCGCAGGTTGGACGAGAAGGGGGTGGGGGTTGAAGGGGTTTGGGCAGATTCTCCCCGCAGGTGACTTTTCGGACAAGCCTACACGGGTCTGCCCCTACCCAAAAGCGTCCGCGCGGCGTCTTTAGCCCAACGGCGTGCCCCCAACCGGCTGATCAAGCGGAAGCCGCGCCAGCCGCCGATTCTTGGCGAAATTGCCCATCCCGGTCAATAATCTTCCATATCTCTTGCCAGAAACGCAGCGCGGAACGCAGGCGGTTCGGGTTCCGGCTTCGGCGCTGGCTATCCGTGATGACGACACTTAGTTTAAGGAGAAATTCTTATGGCAAGACCCGTCACGTTATTTACCGGGCAGTGGGCAGACCTGCCGCTGGAAACGCTGGCAGAGAAAGCCGCCGGGTTCGGCTACGATGGGCTGGAACTCGCCTGCTGGGGCGACCACTTCGAAGTCGACAAGGCGCTCGCCGACGACGGCTACGTCCAGAGCCGGTGGGATATCCTGAACAGGCACGGCTTGAAATGCTTCGCCATCAGCAACCATCTCGTCGGGCAGTGTGTGAGCGACGCCGTCATCGACGAGCGGCACAAGAGCATCCTGCCGCCGCGTCTGTGGGGCGACGGCGACCCCGAAGGCGTGCGCCGCCGCGCCGCGCAGGAAATGGCGGATACCGCCCGCGCCGCCGCGAAATTCGGCGTAAAGGTGGTCAACGGCTTCACCGGCAGCCCGGTGTGGCACCTGATCTACCGCTTCCCGCCGACGACCGACGCGATGGTCGACGCCGGCTACCGCGACTTCGCCGACCGCTGGAACCCGATCCTCGACGTGTACGACTAAGTGGGCGTGCGCTTCGCGCTGGAAGCCCACCCCAGCGAGATTGCCTACGACATTTACACGGCAGAAAAGACGCTGGCGGCGCTGAACCACCGCCCGGCGTTCGGCTTCAACTTCGACCCCAGCCACTTCATCCACCAGTTGTTCAACCCGGTCGAGTTCATCGAGCGCTTCCCCGACCGCATCTACCACGTCCATGTGAAGGACTCGAAAGTCCGGCTGAACGGGCGCAGCAGCATCCTCGGCTCGCACCTGAATTTCGGCGACCCGCGCCGGGGCTGGGATTTCATCTCGGTGGGGCGCGGCGACATGGATTTGGAGGCGATCATCCGCATCCTGAACCGGGTGGGCTACGACGGTCCGCTGTCGGTCGAGTGGGAAGATGTCGGCATGGATCGGGAGCACGGGGCGCGCGAAGCCGCCGAGTTCATCCGCAAGACCGATTTCGCGCCGTCGTCGGTCGCCTTCGACGCGGCATTCGCCAGCAAGGAATGAGAAGCGGTCAGCCATCAGCGGTTAGCTTTCAGCGAAAAACGAAGTGCTGCATAGCTAATCACCGCTGCTTCGGGTTTTGCTGACCGCTGAGAGCGTGTTTGTAAAGACGCAGATTACATCATCTTCTCGCTTCTACCCCACCCCTCGACGCTGCGCGTCGTTCCCCTCCCCGAATTCAAGGAGGGGGGAAATCAGGGTGCAGCGCGGTGTTCTTAGCCCTTCTCCCCTGAATTCGGGGGGGAAGGGTTGGGTTGAGGGGGTAAACCTGTGCTTTTGCAAACACGCTCTGAGTGCTGAGAAAATACAGGGCTTTCGCACGTAGGGGCGTAACATGTTACGCCCCTACGTGCGAAAATACATTTGATGCCGGGTAAGGATAATCTCTTGACGCCGAAAATATACTTATCGCTCGTCTTTCACAATCACCAGCCCGTCGGCAATTTCGAGAACGTG
>JADLHH010000294.1 GCA_020848855.1 Anaerolineae bacterium
GCGCTCGACCCCATCCGCGCCTCGCTGCCCGTGATCACGTCGGAGATTGGCGATACCTGGATACACGGCGTCGGCACCGACCCGACGAAGATCAGTCGCTACCGGGAGCTTGCCCGCCTGCGCCGGGAATGGCTCGCCCGCGACCTGGACGCCGCCAGCCGCGAGCGCATCGACCGGTTCAGCCAGAATCTGTTCATGATCCCGGAGCATACCTGGGGTATGGACGAGAAAACACACCTGCCCGACCACACCCACTATACGGCAGACGAACTCGCCGTCCTGCGCCAGACCGACCGGTGCCGGCGCTTCGAGGCATCGTGGACGGAACAGCGCGCCTACCTGACGAGCGCCGTCGAAAGCCTCGCCGGGTCGCCGCTTCACGACGAGGCAGCCGCCGCCCTCGACCGCATCGCGCCGCGCACCACGTCGTTCACCCGGCAGAAACGGGCTTCCGGCGACGGCTTGCGCGGCGACCGGCTCGAATTGCAGTTCGACCCGGCGACGGCGGCGATCATGCGGCTGGTCGATAAACAGACCGGCGGCGTCTGGGCAAACGCGAATCATCCGCTCGCGCGGCTGCGCTACGACGTGTATGGTCGGCGAGATTACGAGCGCTTCTGGGATCAGTACATTCGCAACCAGGACGACGCCACCGTCGCGGCGTGGGCGCGGGAAGACTTCACCAAGCCCGGCATCCCGACGGTCGAACGGCAGACGTGGACGCCCCGAATCACCGACGTGTTTCAGGACGACCCGGCTGAGATGGTATTCACGCTCGCCTACGACCCTGACGCGCAAGCCTACGGCGCGCCGCGCCGGTCGTACCTGCGTTACGCGCTGGCGGGCGACGAGCTGCACATCACCTGCGCCTGGTTCGACAAGCCCGCCTGCCGCCTGCCGGAAGCCTTCTGGATGTCATTCGAGCCGCTCGCCGCGCAAGCGGCGGGCTGGCGGTTCGAGAAGATCGGACGCTTCATCGATCCGGGCGACGTGATCAGCCGGGGCGCGCGCACGCTGCACGCTATCGACCAACAGGCGATCTACACCGACGGAGCGCGC
Source organism: Anaerolineae bacterium (assembly GCA_020848855.1). The sequence goes on from JADLHH010000294.1 coordinate 1,060, forward strand.
CGGTTGGCGATACAATCGCTTGACGCGCCGCTGGTCGCGCCGGGCGCGCCGTCGCTGCTCGACTTCCACAACCGCCCGCCGGATATGCGCGGCGGGATTCACATCAACCTGTACAACAACATCTGGGGCACGAATTTCCCGATGTGGTTCGAGGAAGCCGCTCAGTTCCGCTTCCGGCTGCGCTTCGCGTAAGCGCAGGGATCGCCCTGATCCGCCGACAACAGCGCGAATTCCTGACGCGCGATTCCGTTCTGGTGTAGAATGGCTGACAGATTCGCGCTACCGGAACCGGGATCGCAGGGGCATGGCGTGCCGCGCCCGGAATGTCAAGTGAAAATGGGTTTTTCCAATGCCCTTTGAGTACGAAGTTCTTGTCGGTTATCTGTACGTCGTGGGCGGGCGCTCGATCAGCGCGCCGCCGCCGGGAACGCTGGTGGAAGTTGCCTCGCGGCGCGTGGCGCGCGGGCGCGAGCTGGACACGTTCTTCACGCTGGTGCTGCCGTCCGGCGACACGGTCGCCCCGGCGGCGTTCTACGAGCAGATGGCACGCGCCGGCGCCGACCAGTATTTCAACAGCACCGGCAGCGTCACGGCCGGCATCAAAACCGCCTTCACGCACCTCAGCGAAAATCTTTACGAGCACAACAGCAGCGACCCGCGCCATTACGAGGCGAGCATGGTCTGCGCCGTCCTGCGCGGCTCGGACTTGTACGTCGGCAAGGTCGGGTCGGGCGTCGGCTTGTTCCGGCACAATGGCGAAACCCAGCCCTTCCCAACCGATTTCAGCTACCGGGAAGCGCTCAACACGCCGCCGCTCGGCGTCCAGCGCGAAGCCGAAATTCGCATGGGACGTTATCAGGTCAACGCCGGCACGCGGCTGCTGATTTCCGACGCCAGCCTGCTCGACCTGCCGATGGATGTCCTGATTGCCAGCCTGGGCATGGAAGATATCGGCGCGCTGCTGGCGAACCTGCGCGAGCATACGCATCGCCAGATCACGGCGATGGCGGTCGAGTTCGTGCCGCCTAATTCGGAAGTCGACCTACCGGTCAGGGTGGGCGAATCGTCGGCGGTCATCACCGGGCAAGCGCCGCCCCCACCCGCCGCCGACCCGGCAGAGTCGGCAGCGGCTCCCGGCGGCGTTCGCCGTTCGGCGCGGCGCGGCACGCTGCTGCGCGCCATCGGCGGGCGACTGGCGGGGCTGGTCGCCGGGCTGCTCGACCTGATCATTCGCCTGTTCGACCGGCTGATCCCGACGCCGCCCGAAGGCAAGAAAAGCTGGCTGGCGTCACCGATTGCCGCTGCCGTCGCCCTGCTCGTCCCGGTGGTGATCGTCGTGCTGGTCGTCCTGTTCTGGATCAGCGGGACGGGTGAAAGCGAGTTCGACCAGTGCATGAACCGCGCCACGACCACCTTCGAGACGGCGCAGAACATCGCTTCGGGCGACGTTTCCGGCAGGGAAGCCGCCTGGAACGCCGTGCTGGCAGTCGCGCTGGAATGCGACCAGCTCAAGCCCGAAGACACCACCATCGATTCGATGCAGGCAGAGGCGCAGGCGCAGCTTGACCAGATGCAGTTGGTCTCGCGCCGGACGATCACGCCGATTTACAACTTCCCGAATGCCACGCTGACCAAGGCGATCCTCCAGGGCGAAGACATGTACGTTCTGGACTCCGCCAATCAGCAGGTTTACCGCATCACGCTGACCAGCGACGGCTGGGGCGTCTCCCCCGGCTCGTACACGCCCATCCCGGCAATGCGCCGCAGCGGTAAGGTCATCAATTTCGACGTGGGCGACCTGATCGACATCGCCTGGGCGGATAACGGCGCGGGCGTGTCGCAGAGCAACGTCATCACTGCCCTCGACAAGAACGGCGTGCTGATCGCCTGCCCGCCGC
>JADLHH010000295.1 GCA_020848855.1 Anaerolineae bacterium
AAGCAGCGGATCATCGTCAGTGAGCTACCCTACCAGACCAACAAAGCCGCGCTGGTCGAGCGGATCGCGTCGCTGGTGCGCGACGGCAGGCTGGAAGGGATCGCCGACCTGCGCGACGAAACCGACCGTCAGGGCTTGCGGCTCGCCATCGAGCTTCAGCGCGGCGCGGAAGTCGAACCGGTGATCGAAAAGCTGTTCAAGCTGACGCCGCTGCAGGAGACATTCAGCATCATCATGCTGGCGCTGGTCAACAACGAGCCGCGCGTGCTGAGCCTGAAGCAGTGCCTGAAGGTATACCTCGACCACCGGCTGGACGTGGTGCGGCGGCGCAGCGAATACGAACTCGCCCGCGCCCGCGAGCGCGCGCACATCCTCGAAGGGCTGCTCAAGGCGCTGGACATGCTCGACGAGGTGATCGCCACCATTCGCAAGTCACGGAATGCCGACACCGCCCGCAATAACCTGATCACCCTGCTGAGGATCAGCGAGGCGCAGGCACAGGCGATCCTCGACATGCAGCTTCGCCGGCTCGCCGCGCTGGAACGCAAGAAGATTCAGGACGAATACGACGAGAAAATCAAGCTGATCCACTACCTGGAAGGCTTGCTCAACAGCCCGCAGCAGATGCGCGAGGTGATCGCCGAAGAGACGCGCACGGTCAAGAGCGCCTACGGCGACCCGCGCCGGACGATCATCGTGGAAAGCACCGCCACCACCAGCGTGACAACCGAGTCGCTGCTGCTGCCGCAGGAAGAAACGTGGGTGACGCTCACAGTCGGCGACCGGATCGCGCGGAGTTTTGCGACGACCGCGCCGAAGGTGACCAGCGACCACAAGGAGCCGCCGCGCTTCGTGCTGCAAAGCGACTCGACGCAAATCCTGTACCTGTTCTCGACCGAGGGGCACTGCGCCACGATTCCGGTGCATCAGCTTCCGCAGGTGAACGACCCGGCGGAAGGCACGCCCTACCGCGACCTGTGCGGCTTCAAGAACGGCGAGCAGATCGCCGCCGTGATGAGCCTGCCCCCCAGCGAAAGCGAGGGTTTCCTGTTCTTCGGCACGACCGGCGGCGAGGTCAAGCGGCTGCGGCTGGAAGACCTGCCCGGCATGATGGCGAACACGTTCAAAGTGATGGACGTGGAAGCGAAGGACAGCCTCGGTTGGGTGACCCTGACCAACGGCGAGAATGAGATCGTGCTGACGACCTTCGAGGGACAGGCGATCCGCTTCAAGGAAAGCGACGTGCGCCCAACCGGATTGGGCGCGGGCGGGATGCGCGGCATCAAGCTCGGCGGCGACAGCGACCGGGTGATCGGGATGGGGATCGCTCGCAACGAGATGCAACTGTGGACAATCACCGACGACGGCGTCGCCAAAAGCTCGCCGGTCTCGGAATACCCGACTCAGGGGCGCGCCGGCAGCGGCGTGGTTACAATGAAGCTGCCCAAGGAAAGCCTCGGCGTGACCGCATCAATCATCGCCAAGCTGGACGAGACTGTCATCATCCTGACGAACAAGAACCGTCCCAAACCGCTGCCGATCAAGAAAGCGCCGAATGGACGCCGCGACAAACGCGGCGACATCGTGGTTTCGCTGGCGAACAAGGAACAGATCGTGGCGGTGGTCACCGAGCAGAAAAGCGTGAACGGGACGGGGAGCTAGCCGCTTAGTTGTTCGGCAAGCTGCTGAAGCTGAGGCGACGGCGTGACGTTCAGGCGTGCTTGCAGCGTGCGGGCAAGCCGCTGATAAGTCTTCACGCCATCCTGCGGCATGTCAAGCTCGCCGTACAGACGCATCGCCGCGTAAGCGGAGTCTTCGCGCTCCGGCTTCAGGTGTGAAGCGCGCACGTAGTAACCCAGCGCTTCGCGCGGGCTGCCTTCACGCTCGCAAATGCGCCCCAGCGTGACCAGCGTATCGCACGCCGCCTGCTGGAGCGACTCGCGGCGGTTGACCACCCAATCGGACTTGAGCGACATCAGGTAGTCGCCACGATACAGCCCCAGCGCCTGGCGCAGCAGGTCGCCATTGCGGTCGCCCGAATCGCTGTCCTGCACCAACTGATTGAACAGTGACACATCGTAGCTGAGTTGAATCTGCGGCGAAATATGGTAGAAGCTCGACCCATAGACGGTCAGTTCCATGCCCAGCACTTCGCTGATTTTGCGCTTGGTGACGTGGAAGACGTTGGTGGCTTCGCGGGTCGTCAGCGCGGGCCAGAAGGTCTCGAAGATTTCGGCGCGGGTGACCATGCCCCGGTCAACCAGATAGAAGAACAGCGCACGCGGCAGCGCGCCGTCCCAGTTTTCGACATTGCGACCGTTCAACTGAACGCGCCCTTCGCCAAACGCCCGGACTTCGAGCAACGCGCCGGACAGGTTCTGCCCATAATCCCACAGCATCATTCGGCTTTCGGCAGGCAAAAACGTTGTCTGGCGGCACAGGTCGTTGTCGTCCAGCCAGCCTTCCGGCACTATGCGGCTCAGGAGAATCACACGCCCGCCCGACAGCCGTTCGAGCAACTGACGGACGAAGCGCATCAGCGCCGCCGGGACGGCGCGGTCGGATTCATCGAGGATGACATCGTGAGCACCGCCGACGACGGCGGATGACCGAGTGTTCTGGCGGCGCAGCGCTGTGTCAAGCTGCGTCTGAAGCTGTTCCTCGCTCAACCCCTGCCCTTCGAGGCGCACGTAGACCGCCTGATCCGGCAGGTCCCGGAGCATGACATGCTGCGCCCGGTAATTCGGATGCACAAAGACGACCCGTTTTTCGCGCGGCAGCTTACCGTACTGCCGGGAAACGACCTCAAGAGCGTCAGGCGTCATCGTCATATCCTCGTCGCTAGTTGATTCATCGATGTCCTGCATAGGTGGCATCTAGTATCGCAATATTCAAACTAACTTCAATATTGTAGCGTAATTAGCCACAATGTGGCAACCAGAATAATAAGCCGAAAGGCATACTCAGGCTTAATGCACGTAGCGCCGCCGGGCTTCGGTGACGCTGGGAATGCTCTCCAGCCGGGTCAGGATGCGCGTCAGCTTTTGCATATCGCTGATTTCGATGGTGAGGTTGAAGGTGGCGATATTCGAGCGCACGGCGACATTGACACTCGACATATTGACCTTCTCGTCCGCCATCACCGTGCTGATGTCCAGCATCAAGCCTTCGCGGTCGTAGGCGACAATTTCGATGGCGACCGAGTAGCGCTGCTCCTGGCTCGACTTACCCCACGTCACATCGATCAGCCGCTCGTTTTCGATACCGATATTCGGGCAGTCGGCACGGTGAACGGTCACACCGCGACCGCGCGTGACAAAGCCAACGATCTTGTCACCCGGCACGGGCTTGCAGCACCGCCCCAGATTGACCAGCAGCCCGCCCGTCCCCATGATGTTGATGCCATTGGAAACATCGACCGAGACGGTCGCCGGACGGGTCTTGAGAATATCCCCCTTCTGCTCTTCCTCGCGGCGCTCCATTTCGAGGATGCGGTTGGCGATGCTCGCTCCGTGAATGTCGCCCTCGCCGACCGCCGCGAAGAACTCGTCGACCTTGTCGTAGTTGAACCAGCGACAGACCGTTTCGAACGAGAGCGTGTCGATCACGCCGAGGCGCTTCATCTCGCGTTCCATGACTTCGCGCCCGCTGGCGACGTTCTTGTCGTAGTTCTGCTTGCGGAACCAGTAGCGAATCTTGGAGCGTGCCCGCGCCGTCGTCACGTAGCCGAGGTTCGGGTTCAGCCAGTCGAGGCTGGGTCCGCCGCGCTTCGACGCGACGATCTCGATTTGATCGCCGGTTTTGAGGACGTAGTTCAGGTTGACCAGCCGCCCATGCACCCGCGCGCCCCGGCAGCGATGACCGATGTCCGTATGGATGTGGTAGGCGAAGTCAATCGGCGTCGCGCCGGCAGGAAGATCGACAATATCCCCTTTGGGCGTGAACACGTAGACGCGATCCTGAAAGACCTCGGTCTTCATGGTATCGACAAACGACGCGGCATCGTCGTCGGCGTCACGCCCGAATTCCATCAGCTTGCGCAGGTAATTGATGCGCTCCTCGTATGCCTGGTCGCGCCGGCGCGAGTTGCCTTCCTTGTAGCGCCAGTGGGCGGCGATACCATACTCGGCGTGCTCGTGCATCTCCATCGTGCGGATTTGCACCTCGACGGTCTTGCCCTGCGAATCGAGCACAGCGGTGTGCAGACTCTGGTAGAAGTTGTCCTTCGGCGCGGCGATGTAATCATCAAACTCGCCGGGAATCGGTCGCCACAGGTTATGGACGACGCCCAGCACCATATAACACTGTGGGATGGTATCCACGATCACGCGGACGGCGCGCACGTCGTAAATCTGATCGAAGGGCAGCCGCTTGCGCTCCATCTTCTTGTAGATGCTGAAGATGTGCTTCGGGCGCGCCGTGATGATAGCGTTGGCGATGCCGAATTTCTCCAGTTCGCCGCGCAGCGTCGTGAGGATATTGTTAAGGTACGCCTCGCGGTCGGCGCGCCGCTCGTCAATCTGAGCAGCGAGCGTGCGGTATTCGTCGGGTTCGAGGTAGCGGAAACTGAGGTCTTCCAGCTCCCACTTGATCTGCCAGATGCCCAGCCGGTTCGCCAGCGGCGCGTAAATGTCGAGCGTCTCCTGGGCGATTTGCTGCTGTTTGTAGGGCGTCATGTAGCCGAGTGTGCGCATGTTATGCAGGCGGTCAGCCAGTTTGACCAGCACGACGCGCACGTCGTCGCCCATCGCCAGCGCCATCTTGCGGATGTGCTCGAAGCCCCGGTCGGTCGGGCGACCGCGCTTGTCGAAGGTTTCGGCTTTGACGGGCAGGTTTTGCAGCTTGGTCACACCGTCCACAATCCCGGCGACGGTGTCGCCAAATTCGCTGCGAAGTTCGTCCTGCGTGATATCGGTGTCTTCCAGCAGGTCGTGCATGAGCGCGGCGGCAATCGCTTCGGCGTCAAGCTTCATCTCGGCAAGGATGTGCGCCACCGCGACGCAGTGCGTAAAATAGGGTTCGCCCGATTTACGGAACTGACCGACATGTGCCAGTTCGGCTTTGCGGTATGCGCGCTCAATTAACGCACGGTCATGGGGGGTGATATCGGGCAAAAGTTCCAGCAGGGATTGGAGATTCATCTCCAGAACAGCGTTCATACGGTTCTCACCGGGGATTCTTTCACCCTATTTTACACCAGATCGCCTCAGCAATCTGGCAGAGCCGCGATAGAATTGCGTTAAAATATACTAAATCTTAACGTGGACGAGAGGAATTGCAATTGTCTGAACTACTGAACGTCGATGAAGCGGTCGAGCGGATTCTGAGCGGGATCAGTCCGCTGGGTGACGAGCGCGTCCCGCTGCTGGATGCACTGGGGCGCGTACTGGCAGAGCCGGTCGTGTCGGAAATCTCGCTGCCGCCGTTCGCCAATTCCAGCATGGACGGCTTCGCCGTGCGCGCTTCCAACACCAAGTATGCCACCAAAGACCAGCCGACCGCGATCCGGGTGGTGATGGACATCCCGGCGGGCAGCAGCCCGGATCGCGTCCTGCACACCGGGCAAGCCGCGCGCATCATGACCGGCGCCCCGCTGCCGGAAGGCGCGGATGCTATCATCCCGGTCGAGGACACCGACCAGACATGGAAGCCGGGTGACAATTCGGAGCTTCCGACCGTCGTCGCCATTTACGCGCCGGTACACGCCGGGGATTGCGTGCGCCCGGTCGGCGAGGACATCATGGCAGGTCAGACCGTGCTGCAAGCCGGCACGGTGATCGGCGCGGCAGAACTGGGCGTGCTGGCAGCGCTTGGTCAAGCTGACGTGCCGGTCAAGCGCCGTCCGCGCGTCGCCATCGTCGGCAGCGGCGATGAGCTGGTGGACGTGAATGAGCCGATCACGCCGGGAAAAATCCGCGACACCAACAGCTACACGCTGTTCGGGCTGATCAGCGCCAACGGCGGCGAGCCGATCCGCATCCCCACCGCGCGCGACACGCTCGACGACGTGCGCCGCTGCTTCCGTGAAGCACTCGACCAGCAGCCCGACCTGATCATCAGTTCGGCGGGCGTCTCGGTCGGCGCGTTCGACGTGGTGCGAACGGTGATCGAAGAACTCGGTCAGATCGACTTCTGGCGCGTCAACCTGCGCCCAGGCAAGCCGCTGGCGTTCGGGTCGGTGGGTAACGTGCCATTTTTCGGGCTGCCCGGCAACCCAGTCTCGGCGATGGTGACGTTCGACGTGTTCGTCCGCCCCGCTCTGCTGCGGCTGGGTGGCAGGACAGACCCGACGCCAGCCGTCGAGGCGACGCTTAGAGAACCATTAAAGTCGGATGGACGGCGTAGTTACATCCGTGTTAAACTTTCGCGTGAGGATGGGCGGTACGTCGCCACATCGACCGGGACGCAGAGTTCCGGCGCACTGATGTCGATGGTGCTGGCAGACGGGCTGCTGATCATCCCCGAAAACGTGACCGAGGCGCGCGCCGGCGAGAAATTCCCCGTCCGACTGCTGCGAAATCCCATGTAATCGAGAGGCGTTCATGTCCACTGTTGCGGAACACGAATCAGCCGCCCCGCGCGGTTTCACCCTGCGTCACCTCACGCTGATCCTGCTGGTCGTCGGGTTGTTCGTCTCCGGCTACCTGAGCTACACGCACCTGACGGCGACCAGCGTTGTCTGCGTCGAAAGCGGGGCGTTCAACTGCGACGAGGTCAACAGCAGCATCTATTCCGAGTTCATGGGGATTCCGGTCGCTTACCTGGGCTTCCTCGCCGACGTGTTCATGCTGGTAATCGTGCTGCTGGAGCCGCGCATCCCGCTGCTGAACAGCTACGGCACGATGATCGTCTTCGCCGTCGCCCTGCTCGGCTTCCTTTACCACAGCTACCTGACGTATGTGTCGATCACGCGCATCAACGCGCTGTGCATCTGGTGTCTGGCGCATCACGCCATGATGACGCTGCTGCTGATCGTGGTCAGTGTGCGGCTGTACCGCCAGCTATTCACCAGCGCAGACGCCGCCTGACCCGCCAGCGCCCCAGCAATTGAAACCAAAAACGCCCGTTTGCAGCGGGCGTTTTATATTCCGATTTTAGGAACGTACCCGCTAACCGCGATGATTGCGGAGCGTGCGCTCGAAAATATCTTCCATCTGTTCGCGCTGGCGGTCACGGCGGTCGCCGCGACGGTCGCGCTTACGCGAGGATTTCGCGGGCGGCGTATATTCCTCGCCGTTCGCTTCCATCGCCCGACGCAGCGCCAGTTCCATCGCCGTCGGCTGGTATTCTTCCGGCTCGGCTTCAGCCGCTTCCTTCTTCAGGACTTCGGTCGGGGTTTCCAGCGCCTTCAGGCTGAGGTCAATACGGCGTTTCTTGCGGTTGACCTTGATCACCTGCGCCTTGACTTCGTCGCCAACCTTCACCACGTCCGACGGCGAATTGACATAGCCGCTCGCCAGTTCGGAGACGTGGATCATGCCGGGGCGTTCCGCGCCGATTTCGACAAACACGCCGAACTTTTCCAGCCGCACAACCGTACCGGTGACGACTGCGCCTTCGGTGATGTCGTCCCACGACACCGCCGGCGGTTTCACCAGCGACAGGGCGATACGCCCGGTATCCTGCTCGACCTTGAGAACGTATACGGTGATTTCGTCGCCGACCTTCACCACGTCCTCAACGTTGCGGACATTTGGCTTGCCAAGCTGTGAGATGTGCAGCAGCCCATCGTGCCCGACGCCGATGTCCACAAACGCCCCAAACAACTCGATGCGCTTGACTTTGCCCTTCAGTTCCATTCCTGTTTGAAGTTCGCTCACCGTAGTGGGCGTCGCAGTCATTTCCGTCATCGTTTCTCGTCCTTATCCAATCCCTCACCCACCCTCAGGTGTCGGTGTTAAAGTCACGCTCGGTGTCACATCAAATTCGCTCGTGTCATATGCCTCATACGACTTATAGCCATCCCAGGTATGCAGGTTGCTCGTCTTGACCAGCAGGTCCATGTCCGACGGCGTCAGATAGAGGATGCCGACGATCTCGCTGTCTTCGGTCAGTGAGCCGGTCGTGCCCGGAACGAAGGCGTATGCCACCAGCGATTGCTCCGGGTAGATCAGGTTCATCACTGCCTGGTCGTCCGTATACTGACTACCGACCAGATATGTCGGTTCCCCCTGCGCCTCGACAAGCTCTTCCATCGTGGTTGTCGGGGCGATACGCAGGAAGATCACGTTGATCGTCTCGCCATCGTTGGAGATGATCTGGCAGCAGGACGCACCGCCCTGCTGCTGGAAATCTGCCGCCTTAGCGCTCGACTGGTCGTCTTCCTGGATGTTGATGTTTTCGAGTGTGGTATCGTCTTCCAGAATGGTCATGGCATCGCCCCAGGTGGTGACGCCCGGCGTAATGCCGCGCCAGCAGGGAGCGCTACATTCTGAATCGGTGGTGGTGAGACTGGTATCTTGCAGGAGCGTGTCGTCACGAAGAGGTGGAGGAGGAGCGCAGGCGGCAAATAACAACACCGCGGCAATAACGCCCGGCAATATTAAACGATGCTTCATGGGCAAGACACTTTCATCGTGACGACAGCAGGTTGATTGACTATCGCGGAGCAGCCTGCTGTGCAGGCTGCTCCACTTATTCCTAACCGAGTTTGGTGAGGGTGAGCGAGTATGTCCCCGTAGTGCCACCATACCGCGCACCGAAGTGAGTGGCTATGATAATATATTGTCCGTCCGCTGGCAAGGTAAGATTGGAGATAAGCGAGTTCGTGTTTTCGCCAACGACCGCGTCGTCGTTGAGTGAGACCTGGTTACCCTGCGCGTCCAGCAAATACAGCGTCGGATCAAGCGTGCCAGAGGTGGCGTTCATAGCGATGTTGTACGTATCGCCAGCCTGCGCGGTGAAAACATAGGTGTCGAACTTGTTGTCCTGGGTGATGCTGCCGTTGCGCGGCTCGCCCGGCAGGATTTCCAGCGCGTTTTCGAGGTCAGCCTGATAGTCCAGACTGGACACGCCGGTGACGATGCCGCCGTCGCTCGTGATAGCCTGCCCGTCCGCCGTAATCG
>JADLHH010000296.1 GCA_020848855.1 Anaerolineae bacterium
GTACGCCGACCGTCATCCCGCTGGTGACCAACACGCTGATCCCGTTGGGCGTGCGCACCGAGATTCCGACTATCGTCCCGCCAGGGGTACGCACCGAGACGCCGCCTCCGCCGACGCTGATCACGGCAGCGCCGGGGACGAGTCCCGCGCCGGTGACGCCGGTCGAGGCGAGCGAAACCCCAGCCCCTGCCAGCGTAACGCCGCTGCCGCCGCTCCCGGTGCTGGATACCTCCACGCCGACCGCGCTGCCAACCATCGGCGACATCCCACTGAACACGCCGGAGCGCCCGCTCACGCGCGCCTTCGCCCTGAGCGCGGCTGACGGCGCAGTCAGCGGCGGCGCGTTCGTGCTGCCGTTCGACGCCAGCGCCTTCGCCCGCAACCCGGTCGATCCCAGCCGGATGGCGGTGGTCGACGCGCGCGGGCTGCTGTACATGTTCTCCGGGGAACTCACCGCTGATAACGTCGAGCGCATCCGGGTATCGCCATTCGTCGCCGATTTCGAGCCGCCGAGCGCCGAGGAAAACCAGGCGCGCGTCCGGCAGATCGGCTGGTCGCCCGATGGCAACTACCTCGCTTTCCTGGTGGACGCCGAAGCCGACGACCGGGACGGCGTGTGGTATACCAACAATCCACCGCCAGGGGGCGAGCGTTCCGCCGTGCAGGTCTTCCGCGAGTGCCCGCAGGTCATCAGTCCGATCTGCACAGTCGATTTCGGCGGCGGTCCGTTCGTCTACAACAGCCTGCGCTTCGAGTGGAATAACACGAGCGACGCCCTGTTGATCGAACTCTACCTGCCAGCGGAAAGCCGCCGCGCTTTCACGCTCGTCGGCTTGACCGCCGACCCGAATCAGCTTCCCCACGTCTACCGCTACGATTACGCCTCGTGGTCGTGGGACGGGACGCGCATCCTCGCCAGCGGCGGGGGCGAGGACGGGCGCGCCGGGCTGCGCTGGATCGACCCGGCGACCGGCGACGTGCAGCTACTCCTCGACAGCGGCGCAGATGGCTTGTGGCTGCAAAACGCCGTGCAGCGCCCTGATGGTGAAATTGTCTCACTGGGATCGCAGTTCGGCGCGAACAGCCCGATGAGTCTATTTGTTGGCTTTGGTAATCAGGTCACCACGCCAATCGGCACTACCCCACCGGAGCAGGTCATCTGGAGTCCTGACCGCAGCGCAGCGCTGGTCGTCACCTTCGACGGCTTCACCCGGCGCTATTACGTCGCCAGCATGAGCGGGATGGTGCAGGAGATCACCGCGAGCGTCGCGGGGGCGATGGCGGTTACATGGGTCGGCGGTGTACCGGCAGCCGACGCCCAGCCCGAAGCAACCGCCGCGCCGACTCTCGTAACGAGCGGCTTCGGGCTGGGCGTCAACCAGCAGGTGCAGGTGATTTCGCCGGCGGGGCTGAACCTGCGCGCCGAGCCATCGACCAATGCGCCCGAACTGGCGCTGCTCAACGCCTTCGAATACGTGGTGATTGTCGGCGGACCGGTCGAAGCCGACGGGCTGGTGTGGTGGCAGGTGCAGCGCGCGACCGGCATGATCGGCTGGGCAGCCGAAAGCGCGGGCGGTGTCCAGTTTCTCAGCCGCGAGCCGCTGTAAGCGGGGTTATTCGCCTATTGACCACAGCACCGGATACTGGCTGATGGCGTCCGCCGGCGTGAGCCGACGCGGGCTGCCGCCGTCGACATCGACAAGATAGAGCGCCGACGCCATCCCCCGCCCGGACATGTAGACGATGCCGCGATCATCGGGCAGCCACAACGGCAGCGCGTTGACTTTCTGCGCCCCAGTCAGACGGTAATCCTGACCGCCCTCGACGGTCGTCACGACGATCTGTGGGCTGCCGTCCAGCACGGTCTGATAGGCGATGCGCGTACCGTCCGGCGACCACGCCGGCGCGCCCCAGTAATTGCCGTTGTTGACTTCCTGCGCGTTGGTAAGCTGGCGCACATTCCCCCCGTCCCGATCCATCACGTACAGTTCGCGGTAGCGGTCGCGCAGCGCGAAAAAGGCAATCTGCGAGCCGTCCGGCGACCACGCCGGGTTGACATCCCACCCCGGATTCCGGGTGAGATTGACGAGATCGCCGCCGTCGGGGGCAATCGTATAGATTTCGGCGTTGCCCTCGCGCAGCGACACGAAGGCGATGCGCGCCCCGTCCGGCGACCACGCCGGCAGGCGGTCGTCGGTCTGGGAGACAGCCAGCGCGCGCGGGTTTTGGTCGGGGATGAGCGGCTGGTCAACGTCAACGATCCACAGGTGGCGGATGTTGCCGCGCCCGACCTCGTAGACGATTGATTCGCCATCCGGCGACCAGACCGGATGATTGCTGAGGGCTGCCCGATCACTCAGCAGGCGCACACCTTCACCCAGCGTGAGCAGGTAAAGCTGAAGCTGCCCGTCGCGCAGCGACACGAACGCCATGCGCCTGCCATCCGGCGACCACGATGCGCTGAAATCGCGCCCAGGGCTGCGCGTCAGGTTGGCGGCGAGCGCGTGATCGATGTCGAGGGCGATAATCTCGGAGTCGTCGCCGCGCGTCTGCACGAAGGTGATGCGCGCGCCGCCGGGCAGCAGCCGCCCCAGCCCAACCGCCGACGCGACCAGAACGACGAACAGGATCAGGTTAACGGTCAAAAGTCGAAGGTTGAAAGTGAGCATCACCAACTGCCAGCGATGATATTCCTGCTGGCGATTATCCCCGTCCTGCTGCTAGACGACCAACTGGATTTTGCAGGGCGGGCGTTACATGTAACGCCCCTACAAAAACCCACCGCAATTCGCCTGGTCATCTACTTCACTTTACCTTTTCACCTTTAACTTTCAACGGTTCTGGGGTCGCCACACGGCGAACAGGTCGTCGGCATCGTTGTCGGACAGGTTGACGACGTGCCGCCCGACGCCGTCGGCGAGGTAGATATCCCAGTCGCCATCGCCGTTGGCAGCGTAAATCTGAGTGCCGCTCTCCCGCCAGATTTGTGGGTCGAGCCACGAGACGGTCGTCTCCGCGCCGACGCGCTGTATCTGCGGATCATCGGCGGCAAGGTCGATGCTGTACAGCCCGATCTGCCCGCGCGCGAACGGGATGTCGCGGTCGGACATGAACACCAGCACGCTGCCCTGCCACATCGGGTAGAGGTCGTCGCCGGGCGCGTCGGTGAGACGGCGCAGACTGCCGCCGTCGGCGTCCATGACGTAAATCTCCTGATTGCCGTCCCGATCCGAGGCGAAAGCGATCTGGCTGCCGTCCGGCGACCACGCCGGATACCAGTCAACCGCCCCGTTTCGGGTCAGGTTGCGCTCGCCGCCGGCGTCGCCGAGATAAACTTCGAGATTGAGGTCGCGCAGACTGACGAAGGCGCTCGCCGCTTCCCAGCGGTCGGCAAAATCCCAGTTGAGCCTGCCGCTGCCCAGCACCGAGAGAATCGTCGGCAGATCGTTGGCGACCGGATGCACGTTACTCCCGTCGGCGTCCATCATGTAGGGATTCAGCGCGCCGTCGCGGTTGGACAGAAATGTGATCGCGCTGCCGTCCGCCGAATACGAAGCGAAGCCATCGTCGGCGTCGTTGTCGGTCAGATTGGTCACGCTGCGGTCGGCGAGCGCCAGCGTGTAGAGGTCCCAGTCGCCGTCACGGTTGGACATGAACAGGATTTCGCGCGTCTCCATCAGCGGGTTATCGCCGGTGATCGCGCCGGGCGTCAGCGCGATGGGCGTCCGCACGGGCGCGCGATTATTCAGGACAACCGTGTATATCAGCACCGCCAGCGCGATCACGACCAGCGCAAGCAGCAGCCCCGGCACGAGCCAGCGGCGTCCGTACATTCCATTTTCCTCAACCCGCCGGATTTCCTTCTATTATATGTAGATGGCGTCCGGCGCGTTCGGAATCTGTGTGGGCGATCCAGGGTCATCGCATCAAATTTCACACAGGGTTTCCAATGGTTCACAACGCTCTTGTAGGGGCGAACCCACGTGTTCGCCCGCTGGGGCAGACACACAGGTCTGCCCCTACAAAACACCTATGAC
>JADLHH010000297.1 GCA_020848855.1 Anaerolineae bacterium
AAGGCGGAAGCCGACGGTCTGACTGTGATGTCCGTCGCCGAGGCGACCCGCGCCGCCGACGTGGTGATGATCGTCATCCCGGACACGCTGCAGGCGAAGGTCTATGCCGAATCGATTGGTCCCAACCTGAAGCCGGGCGCGATGCTGATGTTCGCGCATGGCTTCAATATCCACTACGGCACGATCAAGCCGCCGGCAAGTGTCGACGTGACCATGATCGCGCCGAAAGCGCCGGGGCATCGCGTCCGCGAAGTCTACAAGGAAGGTGCGGGCACGCCGTGCCTGGTCGCCGTCGCGCAGGATGCGACCGGCAACGCGAAAGCATTGGCGCTGGCTTACGCCAAAGCGATTGGTGGGACGCGCGCCGGCGTCATCGAGACGACCTTCAAGGAAGAGACCGAAACCGATCTGTTCGGTGAGCAGGTGGTGTTGTGCGGCGGCGTGACCGCGCTGGTACGCTCGGCATTCGAGACGCTGGTCAAGGCGGGCTACCAGCCGGAAATCGCCTATTTCGAATGTATGCACGAACTCAAGCTGATCGTCGACCTGATGTACGAAGGCGGCTTGAGCTACATGTGGTACAGCGTCAGCGACACGGCGGAATACGGCGGCTACACCATCGGCGATCAGGTCGAGGATCAGGTCAAGGAGTTTTACGCCGGTGTACTGGCGGACATCCAGAGCGGCAAGTTCGCTCAGGAATGGATCGCCGAGAACAACAACGGTCGCCCGAACTTCAAGCCGCGCCGCCAGCACGAACACGACCTGCTGATCGAGAAAGTCGGCGCGGAACTGCGCGACATGATGCCGTTCCTGCACGCCAAGCACATCAAGCAGGAAAACAACTAGAGGATATGCCGATGATCGCGCGCCCGCAGCCGGACGAATTCGCGCCATACTATGCCGGGTACATTCAGCGCGTGCCGGATGGCATCGACATTTTTGCTGTCCTGAGCCGCCAGCCGGACGATCTGCGGGCGCTGCTGCAAAACGTCGGCGATGAGCAGGCGAATGCTCGCCCCGCGCCCGGCGAATGGAGCATCAAGGAAGTTGTCGGGCACGTCTGCGACACCGAGCGCGTGTTTGCCTACCGGGCGATGCGCGTCGCGCGCGGCGATATGACCGCGCTGCCGGGCTTCGATCAGGACGATTACGTGCGGGCGACCGATTTCAATGCCCGCACCCTGCCTGATCTGGTTGATGAGTTCGCGGCGCAGCGGCGCGCCAACGTGTTCTGCTTCCAGCCGCTGACCGAGGACGAGACGACCCGGCGCGGGACTGCCAGCAGTAAGCTGGTCAGCGTGCGGGCACTTTTGTACATGATGGCGGGGCATGTCCTGCATCATGTCGAAAGTCTGCAAACCACCTACGGCGTGCAGGGCAGTTCGACGTGAGCATCGACGTGCGCGTGCTGGGCGAACAGGACGCCGCCGAGTTCCAGCGGGTATTCCTGATGGGGCTGACGGAACGCCCGGAAGCGTTCACTATGTCGGTTGCCGAGCAGGAAGCGCAGCCGCTCAACGAACTGACGCAGGCGTTCGCTGCGCCCAACAACCGGTTTTTCGGCGCGTTCGCCGGGAATACGCTGGTCGGCATCGTCAGTTTGCAGCGCTACGGTCGTGAGAAGCTGCGGCATCGCGCCGTCATCGGCAGCATGTACGTCCTGCCGTCGGTGCGCGGGCAGGGCATCGCCGCTCAGTTGCTCGAACGGGCGTTGACCGAAACCCGGCGCTGGCGCGGTCTTGAGGATGTGGTTCTGGCGGTGACGGTCGGCAACGACACGGCGCGCCGGCTGTACGTTCGGGCGGGGTTCAAGCCCTACAGCCGCGACCCGCGCCTGATCAAGGTTGGCGACCGCTATTTCGATGTGGAGTGGATGATTTGTCCACTGAACAGGTGAGTACGATGGACACCGATCCGGTGAGTGTAGAGAGGGGGTGATTCTCTTGGCAGACGATGGCCTTACCGAGCTTACTTGTCTGACGAAGGTTTCGAGCGTAGAGAGGATCATCCCGAAATGGCAGCGCGAACAGTAGACGACAACGTTGTAGTATTCTTTGACACCACCCTGCGCGACGGCGAGCAAAGCCCCGGCGCGACCCTGAGCAGCGCCGAGAAGCTGGAGATTGCGCGGCAGTTGGCGCAGCTCGGCGTCGATATCATTGAAGCCGGTTTCCCGGCGGCGTCGCCGGACGATCTGGCGGCGGTACAGCGCATCGCTCGCGAAGTTGGCACCGAAGACGGTCCGACGATCTGCGGCTTGGCGCGCTGCGTCGAAAGCGACATCCGCGCCTGCTGGGAAGGCGTCAAAGACGCGGCGCATCCGCGTATTCACACCTTCCTGGGCACGTCCGAGTATCACCTGACACACATCACCAACATGACCCACGAACAGGCGCTGGATCGCATTCGCCAGATGGTGACGCTGGCGCGCAGCCTGTGCGATGATGTGGAGTTCAGCCCGATGGACGCCGGACGCACCGATCCCGCGTTTCTGGTGCAGGTCTGCGCGGTGGCGGTCGAGTGCGGTGCGACGACGCTGAATATCCCCGATACCGTCGGCTACGTGACGCCGGAAGAATGGCAGGAGACGATCAGCAACCTGATCGCCGAGACGCC
>JADLHH010000298.1 GCA_020848855.1 Anaerolineae bacterium
GGGTAGGTTTCACCGCCGCGCCACAGATCAGGCTCGATGTCGTTCAGGTATTCCCAGACCTTCGGCGCATATTCGTCATAAACCGCCTGATCGAAACCACCCAGGAATGGTTCGGGACCGCCTGCTGCCCAGTAGAACAGGTGGCGCAGGAAAACGCTGCCCGTGAAATCGGGAATCGCCGGGTAAGTGAACAGACCGGGATTGGCGTGAATCCACTCTGCCAGCGCTTCGAAGGTGGTGGGCGGCTCGTCACCGACCAGCGCCGTGTTATATTCCATTACGAATTGGGCGTGTCCCCAGGGGGACTCGTAGCCATCGACTGCCACGCCAAAATCGTAAGCAATCGCCGGGTCGTCCCAGTTGACGTATACGGCGTTGGGGATCGACTGCGACCAGGGACCGTAGAGCAGGCTGGCATCCTTGAGCGTGCGGAAATTCTCGCCGTTGATCCAGATCAAGTCGATGGTTCCGGTGTCGACGCCAGCAGCAGATTCGTCGAGCAGTTTGTTGACCGCATCGGCAGTATCGGTGAGCGGGACGCGGTTCAGCGTGATGCCGTAGAGTTCCTTCACGCGGTCGCCAATGTCGTGATCGACATCGGTGTTAATCTTGTCATCGCCGCCCCACATGAACCAGTTGACGGTCGTGCCGTTCGCCGCCGCCAGAACGTCGTCCCAGGTGTCATAGCCGGGAACCGTGCCGAGAAGCTCCGTGTTCGTAGTCTCCTGAGCAGCCACTGTCCCAAGCGATACCACACAGAACATCATCAGAAAAACAAGTACAGTAATTCGCTTTAGATTCAGCACAGCTTTTCTCCTTAACGCGCATATTTTTCCGGGTTTGGTCTTGACGCCCATCCGCTCTACGCCATCCACACCTCCTCAATGGTCGATATATCAACAGATCAGCCGGTCATCCGGCAACGTGTTTGCGCAGGAAAGCGAGCGCCTGTTTCGCCTCGTTATCGAAATCGCGCACCAGCGGACGCCAGGTATTCACCGTACGCCCGGTCTCGGCGGCGGGGTTGGGAAAGGTTTCCATCACCAGCGTACCGCTGTAGCCGACATCATCGAGTGCCAGCCTGACCGCAGACCAGTCGATGTGCCCGCCGCCCGGCAGCGTGCGGTTGCTGTCGGCGCAGTGGAAATGCCCGATGCGGTCACCCGCCAGCCGGATTGCGGCGGGGATGTCGACTTCTTCCATGTTCATGTGATAGGTGTCAAGCTGGAGTTTGACGGCGGGGTGATCGACCATGCTCAGGTAGTCCAGCCCGTCGGCAACAGTGTTGAAAATGTAGGTTTCGTAGCGGTTGATCAGTTCAGTGGTAATGACGACCCCGTGATCGGCGGCGAAGGCGGCGACCTCGTGGATTGCCGCTGCGCTGCGCTCACGGTATGGGCGCAGATCGGTGTCTTTAGGGAAGTGCAGCCAGGGAACATGGGGCAGACCGCCGAGGATGGGACTGCCAATTTTCGCTGCAGTCTGTATGCAGCGTTTCAGATAATCGATCCCGGCGCGACGCATGGTGTCATCGGGGCTGGTGATGTCCTTGTCCAGCGGCAAGCCCGTGCTGCAAAAGACGCCGAGACCATTCTGTTCCAGCCCAGCGCGAAAAGCTGCAGTATCGATGTCGGGACCGTTGATGAGTGAAATTTCTACCGCATCGAAGCCTGCTGCCTGCGCTTTCGCGAAAGCGGCGGCTTGATCGTCGCTCCAGTTATCGAGCCAATAAAATATCTCTATGCCGATGGGGCGCATATTGAACCTGAAATGAGTTTTTCTGAAATCTAAAATCTCTGTTGAGAGTTATCATAATGAGAAATGTCGATTTGTCAAACACCATCTTCCTCTCATTAGGGCGATTCAAGCCAGAATTGCTCAAAACTTGACACAATCATTGATTCAGCATACGATACCTCAAAGCAAGTTTTCAGGCGACTGAAATTTCAGATTTCTGCAAGGCATACTGTAGTCTAGATGTAGGTGGAACGAGTTGGAGAATAAGGTCGATTTACAACCGGTTTCGCTCCCCAGCCTCGACGACGTAGTCTATCAACTGCTGCGTGAGCGAATCTTACGCTACGACTTCGCGCCCGGTACGCGTCTTGACCTCTCCGAACTGGAATCATCGCTGGCAGTCAGCCGGACGCCGCTCAAAAACGCGTTAACGAGACTGGAAGCCGAAGGGTTGGTGGACATTCAGGCGCGGCGCGGCACGTTCGTCGTGCCGGTCAATGGCGAGAAGCTGGACGAAGCCTACAAGATTCGCAGCGCCTTTGAACTCTACGTCGCCCTGTGCCTGTTCAAGTATCTGACACCCGAAGATTACGCCTTCTTCCAGAATATACGCGGCGCGATGGACGAGCTGGCGCAGACCGGTGACTGGCAGACGGTGATCCACGACTATCTTCAGCTTGACCAGCAGTTCCACCAACGACTGGTCGAGCGCGGCGGCACACCGCGTATGGTACAGTTGTTCCAGCAGATGAATGTCCATATGCAGGTCGCGCGTATCGTTCGGTACTTCCATCCCCGCGACTTTGAAGCGATCCACTTCGAGCATGAACAAATCTTTGAGGCGCTGGGGGATCCATCCTCGCAGCGCCTGAGCGCCGCCCTGCTCAATCACCTTGAAGCATCACGGATGCGCGCGCTGAAATATTCCCAAGAAACGCCATAGCACGAACTAATCTTGTTGGGTTTTGAACGACACTTGCGGGCCGTTTGTTGAACAAGTTAGGACTTACCCGACAGCAGTGGCGCGTAGTGATTCTGGGCTGGGTCACCTACGCCGCTTTTTATCTGGGGCGCGTCAACCTCGCTACCGCCCTGCCTGCCATCCAAGTTGATCTTCATTTCACACCGGACGAGATCAGCGCGCTGGCGGGCGCGACGCTGTGGACATATGCCATCGGGCAGTTGGTCAACGGCTGGCTGGGCAACCGGGTCGATACGCGGCGGATGGTGCTGTTCGGCATCGTCGGCTCGACCATTGTCAACCTGCTGTTCGCGGCGTCTTCGTCGTTGCCGGTGATGGTGATCCTCTGGCTGATCAACGGCTTCCTGCAATCGATGGGCTGGGGACCGGTCCTGCGGACGCTGAGCGCCGCGCTGGAGCCGACACAGCGCCAGCGGATCGCCGGGGCGTTCGGCGCATCCTACGTGGTCGGCAATACGCTGACCTGGGCGCTGACTGGTCTGCTCCTCAGCACCGGGCAGTGGCGGCTGATATTCATCGTTCCGCCGCTGATCATGCTGGGCATTGGCATCGCGTGGTATTTCCTGAGCACGCCCGCCGCGCCCACAGCCGAAACGCATCCATCGCTCACGCTTTCGACGTTCAAAGCGATGTCCTGCGAATTGTGGCATATCCTGATCACGGCGCTGGTCGGCGGGGCACTGCTCAACGGCGCGCTGCTCTACGCGCCGACCTTCATCGCCCAGACGCTGCCGCTCGATCAGGCGGCGCTGACGGCGATCATCTTCCCGATTTTCGGACTGCTGGGGACGGCGTGGCTGAGCGCGTGGATTCTGCACCGCCTCGGCGGTAATGCACTGAACAGCCTGATCGTCCTGCTGGCGCTGGCGGCGGCGGCGCGCGTGCTGGCGTTCATCCTCACACCCTCGACGCTCACAGCCGTTATTTTGCTGGCAGGCATGGGGATCACCTCCTACGCATTGACCAACATCCTCCTGACCGCGATCCCGCTCACCAGCCACGCGCATTTCGGTACGTCGATGGTCGCGGGGCTGATGGACGCGACCCACAGCATCGGCGGGGCGATTGGCAGCACCCTGGTCGGGCTCCTGCTGGCACGCGGCGGCTGGCAGAGCGTCTTCGGTATGTGGACAGCGCTGCCTCTGATCGCCCTCGGCGTGATTATCGCGGCGCGCTACCAAACTATGCATCGATTGAACCGGAAGGAAGATTTCGCATGACGCCACCGTTAGCCGGTCTTCGGGTGATTGACCAGACGCAGGCGCTGGCAGGACCCTACTGCGCCATGATACTAGGCGACCTCGGCGCCGACGTGATCAAGATCGAGCGCCCCGGCTCCGGCGACCAGTCGCGCACGTGGGGACCACCGTTCGTCGGCACCGAAAGCAGCTACTATCTGGCGGTCAACCGCAACAAGCGCGGCATGACGCTCAATATCACCGCCGCCGCCGGGCGCGAAATCCTGTACAAGCTGGTCGACAGCGCCGACATTTTCATGACGAACATCGCCACCGTCGCCTCGCTGAAGAAATACGGTCTGGACTACGAAACGCTGCGCGCGCGCAATCCGCGCCTAATTTACGCATCGATCAGCGGGTACGGGCGAGTCGGACCGCGCGCCGATCAATTCGGCTACGATCTGGTGTCGCAGGGCGAATCGGGGGTGATGGCGATTTCCGGCGCACCGGGAGCCGGTCCGATGCGCTTCCCGACGCCGATTGCCGACATGACCTGCGGGCTATTCACCCTGATCGGCATTCAGGCGGCGCTCGAAGCCCGCCACGCAACCGGCGTCGGGCAGATGCTCGACATGTCGCTGCAGGAAGGGCAGATGACGTGGCTGGAAAACTACGCGGGCGCGTATTTCGCAACCGGGGAAGAACCGCAGCAGTATGGGAATCGCCACCCGCAGATCGCGCCATACGAGCCAGTGCAGGCAAAGGACGACCGCTGGTTCATCCTGGGCGTCGGCTCAGATAATACGTGGCGGAAATTCTGCGAGGTTGCCGGGCTGGACGAGCTGGGGAACAACCCGCGCTATGCCACCAACGCCGACCGCGTCACCTACTACGACGAGCTGATGCCAGCGGTTCGCTCGGTGATTCGCCAGCGCACCGCCGACGAGTGGCTGGCGACGCTGCGCGCCGCCGAAGTCCCGGTCGGCAAGATCAACACGGTTTCCGAAGCGCTCGCCGACCCGCATCTGCTGGAGCGGAATTTCATCGTCGAGCTAGAGCATCCATCGCTGGGAATGCTGCGGTCGCTGGCGACCCCGGTGCATATGTCGATGACGCCGCTGCAATACGCGCAGCACCCACCCCGGCTGGGCGAGCATACGGCGCAGATACTCGCTGAATTGGGCTACTCACCTGAACAAATTCAGCAGTTCCAGTCCGACGGCGTCATCTAGCAATGGCTTCGAGGACGGCGCTGACAGACTAATGGGCTTGAGTCTCTTTTATCGCAGCCTGTGCCGCTTGTTTTGCGCCTAGAAACCGTGCACAGCTTGGGCACAGGAGAGGCGAACCGGGTTCGGGCGCGCGATAGCTGTGCTCGGCGCAGACGGCAACGCCGCAGTTGTGACAAATGCCGGAGCGGGTCTTATGTGGTATCGAGTTCCGCCTACTCTAGGCTGTTTTTCGCAAACGTAACAATTCATGACTTAACTCCTTAGTGCTTAAGAGGCAGCAGTACGACTGCCCCTAAGAAGGTCTGACATCTGACTGTTGCGCCGGGTCGGTACGATAGAGCTTTCTTCCTAGCCAAAGCGAAACATAAACTAGTCCGACCAACACCGGCACTTCGACAAGCGGACCGACTACCGTAGCCAGCGCCTCGCCGGACGCCAATCCGAATACAGCAATGGCGACGGCGATTGCCAGCTCA
>JADLHH010000299.1 GCA_020848855.1 Anaerolineae bacterium
GAGCCAGTGCCGAACATCGTGTCGGTCAACATTGACGACGGCGCGGGGGCGTATCTGGCGATGCGGCACGTGCTCCAAAACGGGCACCGCCGGATCGTCATTCTGGGCATCGCGTCGGGCAAGCACGGGCGCTTCACCAGCTACGTCGGCACGCTGCACGAGCGTATCGCCGGGTATCGCGCTGCCCTGCAGGAATTCGGGCTGGATATCGACGGTGAGCATGTGCGGCTGATCGAATGTATCTGCACGCACGAAGGCGGGCAGAATGGATTCGCGCAGGGGTGGGCGCACCGCCCAACCGCTGTCGTGGCGATGGCGGATACCATCGCCATCGGCGCGCTGGATGCTGCCCGCGCGGCAGGCGTGCGCGTGCCGGATGACCTGTCGATTATCGGCTTCGACGACCTGCCGGCGTCACGGCTGACCAACCCGCCGCTGACGACCATTCACCAGCCGATTGCCGAGAAGGGCGAGTACGCGGCGCGCCAACTGCTCGAAATTCTGAGGGGCAACCCGCCCGCCGACCACTATACGTTCCCCACGCACCTGATCGAGCGCGAGTCGGTCGCGCGGCGGGGCTGAAACCGGCGCGGCGTATTCGTGCTCGCTCAGCGTCTTGATCAGGTTGATATCGGACTGGTGATCGTCGCTGAGGTTCGCGGCAATCTGCGTCACGACTTTCGGGTGCATGACCGACTGCCCATTGCGAACCGCCACAATCGCCTGAGCAAGATCGTCAGGCGGGATATCATTCAGCAGGTAGCCCGCCTTCAGTTCGCGCAACACGGCGTCCCCGGCACGGTGACATCCCAGTTGCCCAGACGCACGCTGTCCGCCGCTTCGGAAAGCTGGCGGATCGGTCGGGCGATACTGCGAGTCAGGAACACGGCGACGAGGATCGCCACCAGCAGCGAGATCAGCGCCAGCAGGACGGGGACGACCCGGACACGTGCATCCTGTTCCACTGCGGCAACTGGGCGAAGAGCTTCCTGGGCGACGATGCCCGCATGTTGACGATAATGAAATGACCTCGCCGTCAAGCGGACTGCAAACCGCCTGGGCGAGGTCATTATTACCCTCACGAGCGGGCGCACGAACCCGCGTGTGAGACGCATCAGTAGCCCATGTGCGCCACCACCGTGCAACTGCCGGATACCGTGAACGAGACGCTTGAGCCGCTGCCGGACGCGCCGCACCCACTCCATGACTGCACGGTGCATTTCGGGTCAGCGGCGCTGGCGCTTGCCTGAACCGTCGTGCCGGGGCTGAACAACCCGCTGCCGCAGTTCGGCGCGGTATTGATCGACGCCGAGCCACTGCCGTAGCACAATCCCATGTCAATCGACGCCGACACCGAGTAACATCCCGGCGTGTCGCCGCCGTCCGGTGGTCCTTGCTGCCCGCGACATGTGGACGGGTCCCACAGGCAGACGCCTTCCGGCGAGGTCACGCACTCCTCGGCGGGGAAGCCGCAGGTGCTGCACGATCCGCACGGTCCCCAACCGCCGCTGGGCGGCTCTTCGGTCACGGGGATGATGGGCGGAATGTCTCCCTGCGGTATCTGTGAGCAGTCGCCGAGCGCGACCACGTCGCCCTGCGCCACCCAGAGGCTGATCACGCTTTCGTGACCGGTGAACTGCGTCTTGTCAAGCTGCCACCACAGCACGCCGGTCTCGTCGGCTGCCTGCCCGACGACCGTATATTCGATGCCGGGCAGCATGTAGACAAACTGACTGCGCCACGCGCCGGGACCGACGCGCACGGCGACACCCTCGCGGTCGGCGCGGATGGCGCACGGGGTGTCTCCAGGAACCTGCTGGCGCATGGCGACCAGTTCGTCCGAGCAGTCGACCGGCAAACCGACCAGCCGCACCACGAAGCGGAAGCCGGCATAGCCGTCCGGCAGCGCGTAGGTGTAACTGGTGACTCCAGGCGAAAGGACTTCCGTGGTATGCAGCGTCATTTCCGCCCCGCCGCTGTCCGTGCCGTAAATGGTGAGCTGATAACCGGCGATGTCTTCCATCCCGTACCAGGTGATCGCCACGGTGTCCGTCGCCGGGTCGATCACCGACATCGCCAGACCGAGGTCTGGGCACACCAACTGCTGTCCGGGCAGGCTGACTGCCGCTTCGTCGGTGCAGAGCAGGTCACCGCCCACCAGCACCTGCAAACTGAAGGAATAACCGGCGTAACCCGCTGTCGGCAGCAGCCAGGTGAATTGCGCCGGATCGCCGGGTGTCCATTCCGCGTGGGTGAGGTAGACTTCGCCGCCCCCCACCAGGTTGCCGGTGACGTAAACCGCATAGCCGTCCGCGCCGGGCATGAGATTCCACCGTACGGTCACGCGCGCCGGGTCGCCCGAGTCCTGTTCGGCGGTCAGTCCCATGTCGGGGCAGCCACCGCCGTCCGCCCACTGGTCGAGTGCGGGACACAGCGGGCAGCCTGCGCCGGACAGCGCGCCCGCGACGGACGTGCAGCCCGGATTATCGCCGGAACAGGTGACGAGCAGCCGAAGCGAGCCGCTCAGCGCCGGGTCTGCCGCCAGTACTTCGACTTCGTAGCGACCACTGTTTGCCTCGACCGTTATCCAGTCCTCAAGCTGCTGACCACCGCGCAGCAGCGCCACTGTGTGCCCGCGCTGGTCACGCACTTTGGCGACGAACGGAAAAGCATACGGCTGCCCCGCGCTGGGATCGCTGACGATCAGCGTCGTCGGGCAGTCTTCTACCTCGAACGCGAAATACTGCGACGGCGCGCCCGGCGGGATGACCACATCCACCGCCTCGCCATAGTGCAGAGTCATCGCGGCAGCGCGGGCGCGCCCTAGAATGCTCAGCAGATAATCGCCGACGGTTTCACTGTCCCCGCTCAGCCGCAGTACGTAGACGCCCGTCTGCGGCAGGAAGATCGCCAGATGCGCCCCCAGTGATTCGCCGAGCGCCGTATTCTGGCTGCTTCGATCCAGAACCACGCCGTCCGGCGCGACCAGTTCGAGATGAACGTCGAGCGTTCCCGTCCACGAATCGGCGGTAATTGTGACGAAGTCGTCCTGCTGCCCGGAAAAGCTGTAGGTCACCAGCGGCGTCGCCGCCGAGACCGCGCCATACACTTTCGAGCCGTAGCCCAGCGCGCCGCCGCTCTGGGCGAGCGTGCCGGGATTGACGCAGACGATCAGGATGAAAGCCACCACAACCAGCCCGAAGCGAAGCAGGTTCAGCCCAAAGCGGTGATAGCGTCTCGGTTTCATGGTATGCCTCCCTCTTCAGGCTTACGCTGCCGGACCCCAATGAACGGGTCCCTGCGGCTCGAACGTGATATGGGTGACTCCATCACAGAGATAGCCCTGCGGCATATCTCCGAACGCGCCTCCGCCGCTGGCTTCGGTGTAGGCAGCAACGCGAATTTCGTATTCGTCGTAATCCGCCGGAAAGACGCCAGTCAGATGGTAGGACGCGGCGTCGCCCGGTACGGTGAACACCCGAATCCCGATCAGACCGCCGTCCGCCGCGCGTGCGTAAACGTGGATCAGGTAGGCGGCTGCACCGGGCGCGGGATTCCAGTGCGCGACTGCCATGCGCGACTCGCCGGGCACAACATCGACCCCGACCGCCAGACCGGTGCAGGCTGCGGTTGTGTCGCCTTCAAAGCCAACCGATACGTCATCCACGCACAGATAGCCGGGGGCATCGCTTTCAGCGCCCGCGCTGACGATTGCCGTGAAAGGACCGCGCGCGAGGTCGGCGGGGTGGAAGGTGTAGGTGTTGCTGGTGCCACCCTCGATCAGTCGCGGCGAATCTGCCAGCAGACCGCCCGAAGCGTCGATGATGCTGAAAATGTACCATTCCGCCCCTTCGACTGGCTGCCATGTGAACGTGGCGGTGTCGCCCGTTCGCGTGACCTCGACGTTGAAGTCGGCGCACGCTTCGCCGAACGTGTCGTCGAAGCACGGACGGCACAGGTTTCCGCTTGCTCCGCTCGCCAGCGTTCCGGCAATACACGGAGGCGCTTGATCGGCGCACGTCACGAGGAGCTGCACACTGCCCGCGACCTGCCAATCGTCCGAACCGACAGTGACGAAGTAGCGACCGCTTGCCGCTGCCAGCGTGAGCCGGTCTTCCAGCGCGTCGCCACCGAAAAGCTGGGCGATCTCGGTGCCCTGCTGGTCGTGTACAGTGACGTAAAACGGGAATGTGAACGGCTGCCCGTCGCTCAGGTTCGTGACGGTCAGCACGGTCGGGCAGTCCTGCGCCTCGAAGCTGAAATCCTGCGGCGGCGGCTCAGCCGGGATGCTGACATCCAGGCTTTCGCCATAGACCAGTTCGGTCGGTGTGAGGCCGCCGCGTCCCCGCAGCTTCAGGATGAACTCGCCGGTGGTATCGCCTTCGCCGCTGATGCGCAGCGAATAGATGCCGGTCTGCGGCAGGAACAGCGAGAGAGATGCTTCAAGCGGATCGTCGGACAGAGGATGATTCGCGCGGGTGACGGGCGTGCCGCCGTCCGGCGCGACGAGATTGAGCAGGGGATCGAATGTCCCCGTCCAGTTGCGCAGCAGGACTTCGATGAAGTCCCCGGCGGTGCCGTTGAAGCTGTAGGTCAGCGACTGACCAGGCGCGGCGACTGTGCCGAAAACGCTGCTGCCGTAGCCAATTGTGCCACCGATTTGTGCCTGTGTACCGGAGAATGACATCAGCGTCCCGAACACGGCTGCCAGGACGAGGATTGGTGCGAAGCGCGCCAATCCGGGCGGGTATCTGTATCTCATGGCTTTACCTCAAGCAGTAGGGGGTGACTCCTTATAGGAACAATTTTCCGGTGAATAAATAAGTGAAAACGCCACGGACGCCATCGTTTGAGTAATATTTCACAATACAGTTATTGTACTATGGTTTTTTACAGAATTTTGTTTTCATCCCAAATAACAGGGCGATCAAATGCAGGCAAGCTGCATTCTGCGACACGGCAAGCTAATTGAGAGAAGAAGCGCTGGGGTTGGGGGCAGCGAACGGCGGCGCGCTAGTTCGCGTCCACGCCGTTCGCCGGTTTTCGGTTCAGGTTGAAAACGTCAGGGTAATCGGCTCGCTCGCTTCAAACCGAACGCGAATCACGCCGCCGTCCTGCTCGGCGGTGAACGGCGTGTCGGGTCGGTCGAGGCGGATATTCAGTCCCGGTAGTCTCCACTGATCGGCGTGAATCAGGGTGGCATCCGCGCCGGGAGCGCGGATCTCGAAAACAAACGCGACCGGTTCGCGGCTCGAAAGCTGCAGGCGGCGCGGTTCTGCGAACGCCTGAATGAGCGTCTCGCAGCGGGTACGCAGCCAGCACACGGCTCCGTCCGGGGTTTGCCAGTGGGCAGTGGCGGGATGAAACTGATCCGTCCGCGTTTGGTTGAGGTGGTCGGCTTCCGCGCCGAGCATCAGCCCTTCAGACAGCCAGGCGGTCACGGTGCGATTCGGCTCAATCGTGCGGGCGGCATTCCGCTCGCCCTGAAATGTGGTCAGAGCGGGCAGCACATCACCCGGCGGTTTTGAACCCACCAGCGCGACCAGCGGCATGAAAAAGAAATCAGCGGCGTGCTCGAAATGGCGGTGTACATCCGGCAGCGGCGCGTGCGTGGGCGGCACGACCGCGGCGATCCACAGACCGAGCAGCGCCAGATAATCGGTCATGTCCATCCCGTAGCTGCGGTCATATGGACCGCAGATGTTCCGCATCCCGGCGTGATAAAACTGCGCCAGGTCGCGCCACAATCCCGCCTCCATCGAAGACCCCAGATCGCGATACAGCGGCGACGACCCGTATTCGCGCCACAGCGCCAGCGCGTAAAAATCGACTCCATAGTAGGTGGGCGAGTTGTACTCGTTGAAGGTCTGATACCGGTTGTACAGCGCGTGGATTTCGCCCGCCAGCGTGCGGGCGTAATCCCGCCAGACCGAATTCGCGTAGATTTCGCCCGCGTAGTCGAGCAGAAAAGCGCTCATCAGCGAAATGTTGGTGTATTCCGCGGCAACCTTGCGCTCGAACGCGCCTTCGGCTGCCAGTCGGATAGAATAGCGCATCCGATCCTGAAGCTCGACGGGGAGCAGTTCCCCAAAATCCTTGAGCAGAATGATGAATACCGTTCCGATGAACTCGCGCCAGTTCGGGTCATAGTCGCGCCAGACGACGGCGTCTGCCGGCGGGTGCAACTCCTGGTGATGGCGCTTGAACGTGCCGTGATACACGGCAGCAGGCTCGTCGTACTGAAAATTCAGCACGGCTTCGAGGGTCGATTGGGCGCGCGCGGCATCGCCCGGTTCCTGGCGCATCAGTAATCCCACCGCGTACCACACGGAGTCACGAATGATATACGGGGCTTCAACCTTGCCGTGATGCCGGCGGTCGAGCGGCATTTGCAGCAGGTGATGATCGGGATTCCAGCGCGGGTCTGCCCACTGCAAGGCAGCGTCGAACCAATGCCGGGTGTTGCTGTCCAGTTGGCGAACTGTTTTCAATGGAATCTGTTCTCCCTTCAGCCCGCTTGCCGCGGTGCCGTTCGTGAACTGCCGTCGAGCGCAGAACCAATCGCGGGTTCCGCATTGATGCAGGTGTGGGGGCTGCTTCTTCCTGACACCTGCACAGTGGTTTTGCAGACAGGTCTATGTTTTCTCGTCAGCGAGCGGCTTCCCACTCACTCGCCAGTTCCGGGCAAGATATTGATGCGCCGATTGAATCGCGATGCCACCCTCTCCGACTGCGGCAGCCACGCGCTTGACCGAACCATGCCGTACATCACCCACAGCAAACACACCGGGAATACTGGTTTCCAGTAGGAGCGGTCGTCGTTGTTGCACTGTGTTATCAGATACATCCCCTGCATTGGGAAGGTCTGTTCCGGTGAGAATAAAGCCACGCTCGTCGCGCAGGATGCTCGCTGGCAGCCATTCGGTACGCGGTTTTGCGCCGATCAGGACGAACAACGCTGCTGCTGCAACGGTCTGCATCTCGGCAGTGGAACTATCCTGCAAGACCAGGCTCTCCAGCCGTCCCGTGCCATTACCGTCGATGATGGTGGTGTGCAGACGCACGTCAATGTTTTTCTTGGCTTGGGTCTCCTTCACCAGATAGTCGGACATGCTGGCGGCAAGCGAACTGCCCCGCGCGACAATCGTTACTTGCCGTGCATATTTGGCTAAGTTGACGGCAGCCTGACCCGCCGAGTTGCCCGCGCCTGCGACGAAGACATGCTGTTCCTCCATTGACGGCGCTTCGGTGATGCCGCCACCGTAGAAAACGCCTGCGCCGACCAATTTCTCCAGCGCTGGAATGCCGAGCCGCTGGTAGGTTGCGCCCAGCGCGAGGACAACAGTTCGGCTGACAATTTCAGTCCCATTTGAGAAGACCAGAATGCGATGCTGTCCCTCGGTTTTCAGATCGATAGCTTCACGCAGCACGGACGTTTCCGCACCGAACGACCAGGCTTGATCGAGGGCGCGATTGGTCAGATCAGCGCCGCTGATGCCCAGCGGGAAACCCA
Organism: Anaerolineae bacterium; assembly: GCA_020848855.1. The sequence goes on from JADLHH010000299.1 coordinate 7,514, forward strand.
GGTAGTTTCGGATCATCGAACTCGTGCCCGCCTGCCCGCCGATGGTCTCGCGATCCACCACTATCGTGCGCAAGCCTTCGGACGCCCCGTATACGGCTGCCGACAGTCCGGCAGGTCCCGCACCCACGACAGTTAGGTCAAAGACGCCTTCCTCAACGCTGTGCCGCGCGCCAACGGCATGGGCAGCTTCCTCATCGGTAGGATCAGTCAATACCAAGCCATCAAAGCGCACCAACACTGGAAATGGTCCATCAGGGCGCTGAATTTGCTGTAGGAGCGCTTGCCCTTCGGCGGAATTGGTCTCATAAAAATCGAAGGGCAGTCCGCTCCGCGCCATTTCGTCTCGAAGCTCAGCGGCACGGGCGTCCCACCGGTCGCTGATAATGGTGATAACCGTCGCGTACTCGTGTTGTTGGCGCTGCCAGTCCCGCAGGAGTTCGGCGATCAGGCTGTGAAATTGTTCGTCCGGCGACCGGCTGGGCTTGGTCGCAAATCGGTCGATGCGCCCGGCAGCGATATCTCTCCACAGCGGCTTGGTTGCCGAACGGTTTGCCCAGGGGATAAGCAGTACGCGCCTGGCATGGGGATACAAGTCGTGCGCCCGTCGCAGAAAGTCAATGCCGGTCACCGTTGCCATGATCTGGGCGGCGATTATGAAGACGACAGGTGTACCAGCTCTACGCAGCGCCTCGAGCCGCTGCAGCGATGCTTCGGCTGAAAGGTCGCCAACGACTTCATAGTCGTCACCGTAGCGCTTGACGAGTTCCCGCCGGATAATCTCTAAGTCAACGCTCACGTCGCCTACAACCATCAGAATCGGTTTTGCCATCGCATTTCCCTGAACTGGAGTCCTCACCTTAGTGATGGTCTCATGAGTGCTGTACGATGATTGTTTGTGACGCACGCAAAAGTCGTAGGCTGTTTGGCGCAAATTGACTGGTAGAGGCGGCAGTATAGCATAAGTTATCGTTGTGCTGCACAGGGGAACTACGCTCACGAGGGGCGCAGGTGCAACTTTTGGTTGCCTCGCTGCGCCATTCGGATCGGTATCGTCAGCGAGAAGGGCTTCGACGTATGGCCGCCGAAGCCGACCTCGCCGACGTGGTCGCCTATCTGCGGACGAAAGACACCGCTTCAGCCGAGCTTGCGACTGCCGCCAATCTCTACGCCAGGAACTGCGCCGCCTGTCACGGCTAAACGGGGCATCGAGATAGTTTCATGGCGACACAGCTTGCCGCGACTCTGGTCGCGTTCGCCGACCCCGCTTATATGTTCGGTCGGCGGGGCGACGTGCTGTACGCCAAAATCCGCACGGGCGGCATGGGGACAGACATGCCAAACTGGGGCACGGTCTTTACGCCTGACGAAACCAGGGGGGTAGTCGATTACCTGTGGCACTGATGGTTGCCACACCCGACGAAGCGGCTCCCTGACTCCATCTCGTCGAAATCCTATATGGCAAACGGGCAGCACAGACGTAACAAATGACAATTACCCCTGTCGGATGATTGTGGAACGCTTAAGCAAACAACGACGAATGGTGCGGTATGACAATTATTCTGGTGATTGACGACGAACCGCCGATTCGCAGCATCGTCGAAGCCTACCTGAAAACCGAGGGGCATACCGTCCATCTGGCGGAAAACGGCGTGCAGGGGCTGGCGCTGTTTCGGCGTCACCAGCCCGATCTGGTGATCCTCGACATTATGCTGCCGGGGATGGATGGCTTGGAGGTCTTGCAGCACATCCGCCGCGAGTCGCAGGTGTATGTGTTAATGCTGACGGCGCGATCCGAGGAAATGGATCGCGTCATCGGGCTGACCATCGGTGCGGACGACTACCTCACCAAGCCATTCAGCCCACGCGAGCTGGTCGCGCGCGTCAAGGCGATTCTGCGGCGCGGGCGCAATGCCGAAGCTGCCCAGGTGCTCGCGTTCCGGCATCTGCGCATCGACGATCAACGGCACGAGGTCTTCAAAGACGGTGCTTTGGTGGAACTGACGGCGCTGGAATTCAGGCTGCTCAAGCTGCTGGCGACTTATGCAGGCTCCGTGTTGAGCCGGGAGCAGTTGTTGCAGCAGGTCTGGGGCTATGACTTCTACGGCGATGACCGCGTCGTTGATGTTCACATCGGGCACATCCGCCAGAAGCTTGAAACCGATCCTGCCGATCCGCAGTTCATCCTGACGGTGCGCGGCGTCGGCTACAAATTCGGGGATGAACCAGCATGAAGCTCTCGCACAAGCTGTTTGCTTCGTATCTGCTGGTCGTAGCGGTTGGGCTGGTCGTGCTGGCGCTGTCGACCGCCTTCGTCGCGCCCATCACCTTCGAGCAGCAGATGGCGCACATGGGCGCAGGTGCAGGACAGGGACAGCAGCGCGGCATGATGCAGGCGCAGATGACCGATCAGATCAACGCCGAGATCGAGGCGAATTTCCGCAGCGCGGTCAATCAGGCGCTGCTGCTGGCGGGCGCGGCGGCAATTATCGCGGCGGGCGCGGTCAGTTGGCTGGTCAGCCGTCAGATCGTCAACCCGCTTCGCGCGCTGGTCAGTCTCAGCCAGCGCATCGCCAGCGGGCATTATCGGGAACGCCTGGAAGTCCAGTCGCGCGACGAGCTGGCGGAACTGGTGCGCAGCTTCAATCAGATGGCGGAAGCGCTCGACCACACCGAGACGATCCGCAGCGAACTGATGGCGAACATGACCCACGAACTGAAAACGCCGCTGGCGAGCATCAAAGGCTACATGGAGGGATTGCAGGACGGCGTGATTCCCCCCAGCGAAGAAACTTTCCAGTTGGTTCACCACGAAGCGGAGCGGCTTCAACGGTTGGTGCAAGACCTTCAGGAACTTTCGCGCGCTGAAGCCGGACAGGTGCCGATCCATCCGCAGCCGAGCGATCCCTGCCGGATCGTCGAGTCCGCCATTGAGCGGATGCGCCCGCAGTTCAACGAGAAAAGCGTCGAGCTTGGCGTAAAGATGGAGCGCTCCCTGCCCGACCTTAGTGCTGACCCCGACCGCATCGGTCAGGTGCTAATCAACCTGCTCGGCAACGCGCTGCAAAATACGGCGGCAGGCGGGCGGGTCGAGGTCAGCTTGTCACCGACAGGGCGTATGCTCGAATTCTCCATTCAGGACAGCGGTATTGGCATTGGGGCGGAAAACCTGGAGAGAATCTTCCAGCGCTTCTACCGGGTCGATAAGTCGCGCTCGCGCAGCAGCGGCGGCAGCGGCATCGGTCTGACGATTTCGCGCCACCTGGTCGAAGCGCACGGCGGGCGCATCTGGGCGGAGAGTCCCGGTCTTGGGAAGGGCAGCACCTTTCGCTTCACAATCCCAATTGTCTGAAACTTTACCAAAACTTCATAGAAGCAACATCGAAGCTTGATCGGCGCGTGGCATCCTTCAGGCAATAACGAATCGATAGGAGTATGCACATGTCCACGCAACGCAAAATCATCGTCCTCGCCGTCGTCGCGCTGATCGCCGTCAGCAGCTTCACCGCTCTCGCTCAGGATACCGGCACGCAGGATTGGCCCCCCTTCGGCATGATGGGGCGGGGCGGGCACGGCGCAATGATGGGGTCTGGGTTCCACATGATGTGGGATGACGATGCTACCCCCATGTTCAGCGCGGTGGCTCAGGCGCTCGGTATTGACGAGCAAACCTTGATCAGCGAACTGCAATCCGGCAAGACGATTTCGGAACTGGCACAGGAAAAGGACATCGATCTGACGACGATCTGGTCGGCAGCGCAGACTCAGATGCAGGAGCATCTGCAAGCGCTGGTGGATGCGGGCACGCTGACGCAGGCGCAGGCGGACGCCCACCTTAGCCTCATGCAGTCTCACTGGGAAGATATGCCGATGTTCAGCGGTCAGGGGTTCGGCATGATGGGCGGCATGTGGGGGAACAACGATACCCATCACGGGATGATGGGGCGCTGGCACTAGATCAACCATTTCGACACTCAAGGGATGCCGTGCTGAGCGGTATCCCTTTTTTGTTCTCGTGAGCGTTGCGATCTGGCGGCGATTGGACGATAGAGCGCCTGCCAAACAGCAGGGTGATCCCATAAATACGCTGTATGGTGCATTTCGTCGGCGGACACCCGATCTACACTGTAGGGGTAGGTTGAATGTTTGAGCCAGACAATTGGAGGATTGGCTACGTTCAGAGCGATCTGGGTCGCAGTCGCGCTGCTTGCTGCCGCTGCTTGTACGGGGGTAGCGACACCTTCAGCGGCTCCCTCCACACCGGTTTCGAGCGATCAACCGACAGCGGTCGCCCATACCCTGACCATTGACGAACTGGCGAACGTGTTGGCGAATGAAGCCAATGCCTATACGATTGTCAACGTCCACATTCCCCATGAAGGCGAGATCGACGGCACGGACCTGAGAATCGCCTACAATGACATCGACGCGCTGATGACGGCGCTGCCCGACAAAAATGTGCCCATCATCGTCTACTGCCGCTCCGGCAACATGAGCGCGCAGGCGACGACGGTACTGGTCGAGCGGGGGTACAGCCAGGTCTACGACGTGCCAGGCGGGATGATCGCCTGGGAAGCCAGCGGACGCCAGATCGTCGACTGAGCAAGTGGCAAGTGAGCAGGAGAACGAAACGTGCAAAACCCACACGACGAAAACAGCCACCATCATCACCATCAGCAAACAGCCATGAGCGTGCAGGACGATCAATCCCACGAGCACATGCACCACGAACATGCCGCCCCAGAGCACGCGGGCAGCCACGCGATGGATCACGGCGGGCATGGTGCGCACATCGACCATGCTGGGCACGAGCAGATGTTCCGCCGCCGCTTCTGGGTTTGCCTGGTGCTGACCATCCCGGTGCTGCTGTTCAGCCCGATGATTCAGGAATGGTTCGGCTTCTCGATGCCGGAATTCACCGGCAGCACGTTGATTGGTCCGGCATTCGCCGTCGTTATCTTTCTTTACGGCGGGCTTCCCTTCCTGCAAATGGCGGTGCCGGAAATCCAGAATCGTCAGCCGGGCATGATGCTGCTGATTTCGCTGGCGATCACCGTCGCGTTCGTCTACAGCCTGTTCGCGCTGGTCGCCGTGCCGGGCAGCGGCTTCTTCTGGGAGATGGCGACGCTGATCGACATCATGCTGCTTGGACATTGGATGGAGATGCGCAGCGTGCGACAGGCGTCGGGCGCGCTCAACGAACTGGCGAAGCTCATGCCGGACACCGCCGAACGCATTGGCGTCGGCGGTAGCACAGAGACTGTTTCGGTGAGCGACCTGAAGCATGGCGACCTAATCCTGGTACGACCGGGCGCGAGCGTGCCCGCCGATGGCGAAGTTGAAGATGGGCATTCCGAGGTCAACGAAGCGATGATCACGGGCGAGTCCAA
>JADLHH010000300.1 GCA_020848855.1 Anaerolineae bacterium
AACGCTCTTGTAGGGGCGAACCCACGTGTTCGCCCGCTGGGGCAGACCTGTGTGTCTGCCCCTACAAAACACCTATGACCTTTTTTGACCTAAATGGCTATTTTGATGCGATGACCCTGCGACTTCGGTTATTCAGCATTGACTGTGGTTCCGGCTATCGCTAGAATGCTGTGACTTTCAAATCGCTTTTGATTCCTCAGGTTGCGTCCTGGGTGAAGGAGTTTTCGTCGTGGCTGAGACTTATACTTTAGATGCGGAGTCGCGCTCGCTGATCGGCAAGAAGGTGCGGCAGCTTCGTGTGAAGGGGCTGGTTCCTGCGGTAATTTACGGCGCGCGCGTCGATCCGATTGTGCTGCAAATCCCGTACCGCCCGCTCGAACTGGCGCTGCGTGATGCCGGCGGCACGCGCCTGATCAACATCAACTACGGCGCAAACACGCAGAGCGTGATCGCCCGTGAAGTCCAGCGGGATGTCCTGCGCGGGACGATCATCCACGTCGATTTTCTGGCGGTCGACGCCTCGACGCGCATCTCGGCGGACATCGCCATTCGTCTCGTCGGCGAAAGCCCGGCGATGCAGACGCGCATCGGTGAACTTGTCCATCAGACGCAGACCCTGTCGATTGAGGCTGTCCCTGCCGACCTGATCGACTCGATTGATGTCGATATCTCCGGCTTGAGGGAAGTTGGCGACGCCATTCACGTCCGCGACCTGAACGTCAACCCGAACATCACCGTCCTCAGTGACCCCGAAGAACTGATCGTCCGTATCAACGCATTGCGTGAGGTTGCGGCAGAGGAAGAGACCGAAGGCGAGGAGACCGAAACCGCCACTTCCGAACCGGAACTGGTTACGCGCCGCCGCGCCGAAGAAGCGGAAGACGAGGAATAATCCTCCCTCCCCACAACCCTGCAATCAAAAATCCCGCTCAACGCGGGATTTTTGTTTTGTCTGAATTCGATGCGGCTTACGCCTGCGCGTCCGGGACCTTGCCGTTGCTCGCCGCGCTTTCTTCCGACACGCCGTTGACGGACGCATCGGTGAGCGCTTCGGCGCTGTTGTCAATCACAGCGACCCCGACGATAACATCGTCATTCGCCAGGTCAATGACCTTGACCCCCTGCGCGTTACGCCCGGTTTCACGAATCTGTTCCAGCGACGTGCGCAGAATCACGTTGCCGCTGGTGATGATCAGGATGTCGTCCTTGGCGTTGATGCAGTGCATCGAAACCAGCGGACCCGTCTTCTCATTGCGTGCCAGTGTCAGAATACCCTGACCATAGCGCCCCTGGGTTCGATAGAATTCAACCGGGGTGCGCTTGCCATAGCCATCGCGGGTGATCACCAGCACGTGCGTATCATCCTCGTCGACCACGTCCATGCCGACGATCACATCCTCGCCCACCAACCGGATCGAGTTCACCCCACCAGCCTGACGACCCATCGCCCGAACTTCGCGCTCGTGGAAGCGGATGCTCTGCCCGTTTTCGGTGACGAGAATCACGTGCTGGTCGCCGCTGGTCGGCTTCGCCCAGTTGAGCGTATCGCCCTCCTCCAGCGACATGGCGATCAACCCGCTGGGGCGCACGGCAGCGAATTCTTCAATATCGACGCGCTTGATGCGCCCGAACTTGGTCGCCAGCACAAAATAGCCGTCGGCGTCGAACGAAGACACCGGCACAATCGCGGTCACGTGCTCGTCGGCGTTCAGCGCGAGGATGCTCTGGATCATCGTGCCCTTGCCGGCACGCGCCGCTTCGGGAATGGCGTAGGCGCGTTCGCTGTATACCCTGCCCCAGTCGGTGAAGAACAGCACGGTATCGAGGCTGTTGGCAGCGACAATCGCTTCTAAGCCGTCTTCCTCTTTGGTGAGCATTCCGGTAACGCCCTTGCCGCCGCGCCGCTGCGAACGGTAGGCGGTAGCCGGGACGCGCTTGATGTAGCCGTAGCGCGAAAGCAGGATAGCGACTTCCTCGTCGCGCACCAGGTCCGCTTCGTTAAATTCAGTACTGACGCCGTAGATCACGTCGGTGCGGCGGTCGTCACCGTACTTTTCCGAGACTTCGGCGATATCCTCGCGAATCACGGCGAGGATTTTGTGCGGCGATGCCAGCAGCTCTTCGAGGTAGGCGATGCGCGCCATGACCTCGTTGTATTCATCCTGCAGTTTCTGCCGTTCGAGCGCGGCGAGGCGGCGAAGCTGCATGTCAAGAATAGCGTTCGCCTGCTGCTCGCTCAGGTCGAAGCGCACCATCAGATTCGCGCGCGCCATCTCGGTATCGTCCGCCGAACGAATCGTCTGGATGATGGCATCGAGGCTCGACAGCGCTTTCAGCAAGCCCTGGAGGATGTGCGCCCGTGCGCGCCGCTTTTCGAGTTCGAATTCGGAGCGGCGGACGATGACCTCGTACCGGTGTTCCAGGTAGATTTGCAGCATCCGCTTCAGGCTGAGCGTGCGCGGCTCGCCGTTGACCAGCGCCAGCATCTGAATACTGTAAGTGCTCTGAAGCTGGGTGAATTTGTAAAGCTGGTTCAGCACTTTGAGCGGCTGCGCGCCCGCCTTCAGTTCGACTACCAGGCGCATCCCATGACGGTCGGATTCGTCGCGCAGGTCGGCAATCTGGGTGATGCGGTCTTCCTTGACCAGCGCCACGATTCGCTCGATCACCGCCACCTTGCTGACCTGGTAGGGAATCTCTGAGAAGACAATGCGGAAGCGGTCGTTCTTCGATTCTTCGACTTCCGCTTTCGCCCGGATGACGACTCGCCCGCGCCCGGTGGCGTAGGCTTCCTTGAGTTCGTCGCCCGCCACGACCAGCGCGCCGGTCGGAAAATCGGGTCCGGTGACGAACTGCATCAGCTCGTCTACCGTGATCTCGTCGTAGCGGTCGTAGTTGTCGATCAGATATTCAATCGCGCCCGCCAGTTCGCGCAGGTTGTGCGGCGGAACGTTGGTCGCCATGCCGACAGCGATGCCGCTTGCGCCGTTGAGCAGCATATTGGGCAGCCGTGCCGGCAGCACCAGCGGCTCGCGCTGTGTGCCGTCGTAGTTGTCGCCGAAATCGACCGTGTTCATGTCGATATCGACCAGCATTTCTTCCGCCAGCCGCGCCAGCCGGGCTTCGGTGTACCGCATCGCCGCCGGGCTGTCGCCGTCCACACTGCCGAAGTTGCCCTGCCCATCCACCAGCATATAGCGCAGCGAGAAATCCTGCGCCATGCGCGCCATCGCGTCGTAGACCGAGGCGTCGCCGTGCGGGTGATACTTGCCCAGCACCTCGCCGACGATACGAGCGCTCTTTTTGTACGATGAGTTCGCGCGAATGCCCATATCGTACATGGCGTAGAGGATGCGCCGATGCACCGGCTTCAAGCCATCACGGGCATCCGGCAGCGCGCGGGCGACGATCACGCTCATGGCGTAGTCGAGGTAGCTACCGCGCATCTCCTCATTGATGTTGACCGGACGAACCAGACCAATGTTGTCTACCATAGGGATCACGACGCTTGCAGGCTGCTAGACGAGCAGCGCGAGCGCCAACTCCTTTCGATCAAGGGGCATTATGGGCAGCGCACGGAGCGGAAGAGACAGGCGTGAGGATCGATCAAAACAGGTCAAGATCGGGTACTGTTTGGATGAGCAAAGGATGTGTCTGTTCACATATATATTGTACTCTAGTTTGCTGCCAAAATCCAGTTTGAATTGCAGCCGTACAGCTTACGTTAATAAAGCTCGATTTAGTACAAATGAGCTATTTATCAAGCAAGGGATCGGCGGTGGCAAATCGGCGATTTTCGTGCCGCCGTTTGTGTTACACTGAAATCGTCAGGTATGAGGATCACGGAATGATCACGTTACCTATTCCAACCGATGTGAGTCACAGCGTGCGCGGTCCGGCGCAGGGCGACTGGACATATGCCGACTGGGAAAAGCTCCCCGAC
>JADLHH010000301.1 GCA_020848855.1 Anaerolineae bacterium
AACTGGTGGGAATACGTGATCGATCCGAACCGGGTGGTCAGCCGCTAGTACCGGATGCCCTCGCGTTGAGATACATCGTGAAGTCGATATCGCCCGGCGACTGCCCGTACTCGGTCAGCAGATGGGCGGCTTCGCTGCGGTGCTGCATCCCGTGGTTGACGACGTGGAACAGGCAGTGCCACAGCACCCGCTCGCGGATTTCGCCGGTCTCGACCGGATACCGGATGATGCCGGTCATGTCGGCGTCCGTCAGGCTGCCGAGGTATTCGCGCCACGCCGCTTCTTCGGCATCCCAGCGCGCGCGCACTGCTTCGACGGTCGGCACCGTTTCCGGCGTGATCGCGTCGAATTCCACCTCGCCGGTCTGGAGTATGCGCCGCCAGCCGAATTCGCTGTCGAGGATGTGGACGAGCGTCCCGTGCAGGCTGCCCCAGCTTTGGGTGGTCGGCGCACCAAACTGCTCCGGCGTGATGTCGGCGGCTTTCGCCAGCAGCAGCCGGTTCGCCCAGAAATTGTAGTCGTATAGCAATCGAATATCCGCGATTTGCATTGGTTGTCTCCCCTGCAAAGCTGGGGTTTTAGGCGTTCGTCGCGCTGATGCGGCTGTCGATGCTATGCTGGACAGGAGTATAGCAGTTCTATAGAACAAATCATCGAATTTTCGTGCGGATTGTGCTAAAATACAACCAATTCCTAATCAGTCTGTTGGATCGAAAATGGCAGATTTCGCGCCTATCTACAACGACCTGTTGGATTATCTGATCGAAAAAGCGACGCCCGCCGAAATTCTCGCATTTCAACCTTCGACTGATGCTCAGACACGCGCGGAACTGCTGCTCGAACGCAGCAGCGAAGGTGTACTTACGGCTGATGAGCGTGCCGAACTCGATCAGATGCTCCAGGTCGATAGGCTGGTGTCGGTTTTGAAAGCGCGTGCGCTCGCTGCCATGAAGAAATCGTGAGCCGCGTTCCCGATTCGCTTCGACTTCAGGTGCGGCAGCGCGCCGGAGGACGCTGCGAATACTGTCGCAAGCCCGAAGGCGTGAGCGCGTACCCGCATCAAGCCGATCACATTGTCGCCGTAAAGCATCATGGGGTCACGGAACTCGATAATCTTGCCTGGGCTTGTTTTCAATGCAATACCAACAAGGGGAGTGATTTAACAACGTTCGACCCGGACACGGGTGTGCTTGTTCGATTGTTTAACCCTCGTTTGCAGCAGTGGGATGATCACTTCGAGTTTGCGGATGCGGCGCTTGTCGGCAAAAGCCCTGAGGGGCGGGCAACGATCCGTCTCTTGCAGATGAACCATCCCGATCAGGTTGAAACGCGCCATCGGTTAATGCTAGCTGGTTTGTGGCAAACATGACTTTCCAACCCTCCGATCACATTAAGACGAGCCTCAAGAACCTGCCGATGAAGCCCGGCGTCTATCTCATGAAGGACGAGCGCGGCAAGATTATCTACGTCGGCAAGGCAAAGAAGCTGCGCAATCGTGTCCGCAGCTATTTCAATTCCAGCGCCGAAAACAACCTCAAAACCATGCGCCTGCGCGAGAACATCCGCGACATCGACTTCATCGTCGAGGACAACGAGATCAAGGCGCTGATCCTCGAAGAGACGCTGATCAAGCGCCACCGCCCACACTACAACATCAGCCTCAAGGACGACAAAAAATACCCCTACATCCGCGTCGGCTGGCAGGACCCGTATCCCAAGGTCGAGACGACGCGCCGCGTCCTCAATGACGGCAGTCGCTATTTCGGTCCCTACGTCGCCATGTGGGCGGTGCAGAACACGCTGCAAACGCTGCGCAAAGTGTTCCCGTACCTCACCTGCGACCGCGTGATCACTGGCAGGGACGAGCGCCCGTGCCTGTTCTATGACATCAAGCTGTGCAACGCGCCGTGCATCGGCGCGGTCAATCAGCAGCAGTATCGCGCCATGATTCAGGAGTTGATGGACACCCTCAGCGGCAAATCCGAAGACGTGACCCGGCGCATCACCGACGAGATGAACGCCGCCGCCGAACGCCTCGACTTCGAGAAAGCCGCCGCCCTGCGCGACCAGCTCAAGGCGATTGAGTACATCACCCGCGAGCACAAAGCCGTCAGCCCCGGCTTGGCGGATCAGGACGTGATCGCGCTCGCCCGCGACGACAACGACGCGGTCGTGCAGATTCTGTTCATCCGCAACGGCAAGCTGATCGGCAGCGACTCGCGGGCGCTGGACGGCACGCAGGACGAGGACGACGGCGAGGTGATCGGCGAATTCCTCAAGCGTTTCTACGGCGAAACTGCCGAAGTTCCGCCGGAAATCGTCCTGCCGCAGAATATTGAGGAAGCGCGCATCATCGAGCGCTGGCTGAAAGACCGGCGCAGCGGCAAGCGCGTCACGATCACTGTGCCCCAGCGCGGCGATAAGCGCCAGTTGGTCAATATCGCCAAAGAGAACGCCGACGAGACGCTGCACATGCTCCGCGCCCAGTGGGAAGCCGACACGCTCAAGCAGGAGACGGCGCTGGGCGAACTGAAAGCGGCGCTCAACCTGCCGACTATTCCCAACCGCATCGAGTGTTACGACATCAGCACCACCCAGGGCACGGCAATCGTCGCCAGCCGCGTGATGTTCGTGATGGGCGTGCCCAGGAAAGCCGAATACCGCCGCTTTAATATCCGCACCGTCGATCACAAAGGCTCGGACGATTACCAGTCGATGCGCGAGGCGCTCACCCGCCGCTTCAACCGCTGGCGGCAGGCGCACGACGATCCGACGCCGATTGCGCCCGGCAAGGAAGACCGCGACGAGACCTGGCGCCTGCTGCCCGACCTGCTGATGGTCGACGGCGGCAAGGGGCAGTTGGGCATCGCCGTCGAAGTGCTGACCGAATTCGACCTGCTGGACAAAGTGCCGGTCGTTTCGTTGGCGAAGCAGTTCGAGGAACTGTACCTGCCAGGGCAGTCCGCGCCGGTCATCCTGCCGCGCCGCAGCGACGCGCTGTACCTCGTCCAGCGCATCCGCGACGAGGCGCATCGCTTCGCCATCACCAGCCACCGCCAGCGCCGCAATAAGATCGGCATGGTCAGCCGCCTCGAATCGATCCCCGGCGTGGGACCCGCCAAGCGTAAAGCACTGCTCAAGGCTTTTGACAATTCGATTGACGCCATTCGCGCCGCCAGCCCCGAAGAATTAACGGCTGTCCCCGGAATTAATTCAAAGCTCGCCACATTAATTAAGGAAAGTCTCTAAGTTTTCCTATTAACCCGGCGGTTTTCCCCTGGTAGACAATCTTCACAATTCCTTCGGAATAAATCCATATTCTCCGACGCGCCAAATCGAGTAGTATTAAGAAAGGCTCAAGAATGAGTTGATGCGGCTGAGGCTCACGTAATGACGAAGGTATTGGTAATCGAAGACGAGCGCTATCTGCTCGAAGATATCACCGAGCTGCTCGAATACACCGATTTTGAGGTTCAGGGCGCGAATAATGGCTCGGAGGGGCTGGAAGCCGCATGGGAATACGCACCTGACCTGATCATCTGCGACATCATGATGCCCGACCTCACCGGCTACGATGTTCTGGAGCAGATTCGCGAGAACCCGGATACCGCCAATACGCCGTTCATCTTTCTCACCGCCAAAGCCGACCGCGACTCCTTGCGCCAGGGCATGGAAATGGGCGCGGACGACTATGTCACCAAGCCGTTCACCTCGGCGGACCTGCTCGCGGCGATCAACACCCGCCTCAAGCGTCAGACGCAGATCGCGGTGCGCTTGGAAAAGAGCATCGAGAGTATCAAGCGGCAGTTGACGCGCATGGTCACGCACGAGCTGCGCACGCCGCTCATCTCGATCAACACTGTCCTCGACGTGATCTCGCGGCAGATCGGGCAGTTATCCACGAGTGAGCTTCAGGAACTGCTCGATACGATTGGCGCTGGCGGCAAGCGCCTGAGCCATCGCGTCGAACAGCTTGTGTTCATCACCCAGCTCGAGTCGGATATGCTCGACCG
>JADLHH010000302.1 GCA_020848855.1 Anaerolineae bacterium
GCCTTTGGCGCGGTTACGGCGGTGCAGGCGCGGATGGCGGTCGGCGGGAAGAACGCGAACGGCTTCGCCCTGCTGCTGGACATGGGCATTCATTATCTGGCGCTGCTGCGTTCTCTGCTGGGCGATTTCGCCGAGATGCAGTGGCAGAAGCACGAGACTGACGATCATCACGTGAGCTACGCGCTGCTGCTGCGCTTCGTCAGTGGGGCGATTGGCACGCTTCACCTTTCCGACCAGCATCACTGGATGCGCGCTAACGAGCGCATCGAGATCACCGGCAGCGGGCAGTTCGTCGTCGCCGAGAACCTCATTCACCTGACGCACTACCAGCCGGATGGGCAGATCAATACCTGGGAACCAGGCTTTTCGATCCCCAATGACGAGAACAACAGCGCCTTCATCAGCGGCTACGCCGGGGAAATGCAGGCATTCGCGCGCGCCGTGCGGCAGCGTGAAGTTGTCCGCCCCGATATCGCCGATGCCTGCGCCGTGATGCGGATCATCCAGCAGATCGAGCCGGACGAAGTGTACTGGAAAGGTGCGCAAAGCTTCGCTCATTGGCAGACCGAAAACGCCTGGCTGGAACAAGGATAGTAGTCTATGGCACAAACGATGCAGGAACACCTGAATATTGACGCGCAGACCGTGCGCCGTTTGCGGCGGCTGTGCGAAGAGTCGCGCTCCGATGTCATCGAGACGCTCGGATACGTAGGCTCCGGGCATTCCGGTCCGTCGCTCTCGATTATCGAGGTGCTGGTCACCCTGTACTTTCACGAGATGCGCGTCGATGCAGAAAAGCCCAAGTGGGAAGATCGTGACCGCTTCGTGCTGTCGAAGGGACATGGCGCGCTCGGCTTCTACGCGGTGCTGTCGCGACGCGGCTACTTCCCGCGCGACGAGCTGTTCACCTTCGAGTCGCTCGGCTCGCGCCTGCAGGGGCACCCGGATACGCTGCTGACGCCCGGCGTGGAACTGTCCACCGGATCGCTGGGACAGGGGTTGTCGTTCGCAGCCGGGGTCGCCATTGCCGCGCGGATGCAGGACAAAGCCACCCGCGCCTACTGTCTCCTGGGGGACGGTGAGACCGAGGAAGGCAATGTCTGGGAAGCGGCGATGTCAGCAGCCAAGTTCAAGCTGGATAACCTGCTGGCAATCGTCGACTGGAACGGCTTGCAGGGCGGGGTCACGCTGGAAGTCATGCCGAGCCTGGAACCGTATGTCGATAAGTGGCTGGCGTTTGGCTGGCACGTCATCGACATCCCGGGACACGACATCCCGGCGCTGCTCAACGCATATCACGAAGCGCGCCACACAACGGGAAAACCGACCGTCATCATCGCGCGGACGGTCAAGGGCAAGGGCGTGTCGTTCATGGAAAACGACCCGAACTGGCACGCGGGAGTCCTGAAGGGCGAGCAGTTGGAGCAGGCACGCCGCGAAGTCGCCGAACGGCTGGAACAGTTGAAATGATGGGCAGATGATGAACTGGGAAAAATCCTCACTGCGCGAAGCGCTCGGCAAGACGCTGGTGGAATTAGGCGACCAGCACCCGAACCTGGTGGTGGTCAACGCCGACCTGGTGAATTCGGTCAAGTCGATTTACTTCCGCGCCAAGTACCCGGAACGCACCGTGGAAGTAGGCATCGCCGAACAGAACATGATCGGCATCGCTGCCGGGCTGGCGTCGATGGGCATGATCCCGATTGCGCTGACATTCGCCCGCTTCGCCAGCAAGCGCGCTGCCGACCAGATATCCATGTGCGTGGATTATTCGCGTAACAACGTCAAAATCATTGGCGCGTATGCCGGAATCTTCACCGGGCGGCAGGGCGTCAGCCAGCAAACGCTGGAAGACACGGCTACGATGCGCGCCATGCCCAACATGGTCGTCATCGACACCGCTGACGTGCATGAAGTTCGCGCGGTGCTGCACTTTATGGCAGCATACGACGGTCCGGTCTACGTACGCATTGGGCGCGACGAGTGGCCGGTAGTCTTCGATGCGAATTACCAGTTCGAGTTCGGCAAAGGGCGATGGCTACGGGACGGTCACGATGTCGTGCTGCTGAACTCGGGCTTGCTGCTGCCCTACACGCTGGAAGCGGCGGAACTGCTGAACCAGGAAGGCATCAGCGCTGGGGTGATCAACATGCCGACGGTGAAGCCGCTCGACACGGCACTGATTGCCCAAGTCGCGCGAAACGTGGGCGCGCTAGTGACGGTGGAGAATCACAACATTCTGGGCGGCTTTGGCGGGGCGGTAGCCGAGGCAGTGGTCGAAAGCTACCCGGCTTATATGGAGCGAGTCGGCATCCTCGACGAGTATTCCGAGTCCGCGCCGAACGACGATCTGGCAGAGAAGCACAAGCTCACTGCGCCGCACATCGCCGCCGCAGCCAAACGGGTTCTGGCGCGCAAAAGCAGCCAGCCGCAGCCGCACGCCTGGTCTGGCACTGCCGTCAAGTCATCGTCCTGAGCAGGTTCGCACGGGGAGTGCCATATGGATGAAACGAGTAGGATGACATCGATTGTCCCGGCGCGGCGGGACGATCGCAGCATCGCCAGCCGGCTAAGGATTTCACTGATCAGCGGCGGGCGCGTTCAGACCGGCGATCTGGTCATGATGCTGCTGCTATTCCTGCCCGGTTTCCTGGTGCTGATCGCCCTTGGAACCTACCCGATCATCAGCGTGCTGAGCCTGGCTTTTCAGCAGCGCTCGCTGTTCGACATGACCGGAACGTATGTCGGACTGGAGAACTTCAACACGATTCTCAGCTCGCCACAGTTCTGGGAAGCGCTCAAGAACACGCTGGTCTTCACCTTTACCACCGTGCCCCTGCAGCTTGTGCTGGGTCTACTGATCGCCCTGCTGCTGCACCAGAAATTCCCGGCGCGGAACATCTTTCGCGGGTTCATGCTATTCAGCTACGTCGTGCCGGTCACGGTAGCGGCGGTCATCTGGAAATTCATGCTCAGCGACAGCGTTGGCATCCTGTATCACGCCATCCGCACCACCGGGCTGCCCTTTCCCAACACCTGGTTCTCGACCAGCGCGACCGCCATGCCGACGGTCGTCATGGTGACGGTGTGGAAATTCTTCCCATTCATGGTGATCAACTTCCTAGCGGGGCTACAGACCATCGACGAGCAGTTGTACGAAGCCGCCAAAGTGGATGGCGCGAGCGCGTGGCAGTCCTTCCGGCATATCACGCTGCCACAGTTGATGCCGGTAATCGTCATCGTGCTGCTGCTGCGCACGATCTGGACGTTCAACAACTGGGACATCATCGCCCTGCTGACCAACGGCGGTCCACTGCGCTCGACCATGACGCTGCCGCTGCAAATCTACAATACGATGTTTGGCGAGTACAGTATCGGACGGGCGGCGGCACTCTCGTTCCTGGTGATGCTGGTGTTGGGCGCGGCGATGGCGGTGTATCTGTGGTTCTACCGGCGAACCGAGGAGAATCTGCGATGAGCGCTGCCTCAAAGAGCCAACTCCTCGATACGCACACCGTTACCCAACTGCGACGCTACAGCCGCAATATCACGCTGTTCGCGCTGGCGCTGTTCGTCACGCTCATCCTGGGGATTCCGCTGCTGTACATGCTGGTCAGCTCGTTCAAGCCCGCGCCGGAAATGTTCACGCTGCCGCCGCGCTTTTTCCCGAACGAATGGACGCTGGATGGCTACTCACAGCTTTTTGAGCTGTCTAACATCCCGCGGGCTTTCGTCAACGGCATGATCGTCTCGTCAATTGCCGCGGTGCTGGGTGTGCTACTTGCGGTGGGTCTGTCGTACACCATCACGCGCTACCGGATACCTGGGCTGCGCTTCTTCACCTACCTGATCCTGATCGTCTACATCCTTCCGGCGACTCTGCTGCTGATCCCAATTTACTCGGTGTGGGCGCGGCTGGGCTTGACCGAAGGAGTCATCCCGCTGGCGCTCACCCACGTCTCGTTTACGCTGCCCTTCGCCGTGTGGATGCTGCGCTCGTACTTCGCGGCGATTCCCATCGACCTGGAAGACGCCGCGCTGGTGGACGGTGCAAACCGCACCCAGGCGTTCATCCTGGTGGTGATGCCGCTGGCACGCGCCGGGATCATCGCCACGTTCATCTTCACCTTCATCCTGTCATGGAACGAGGTGCTGTTCGCCTCGATCATGGCATCATCCGAACAAAGTGTTGTGATTTCATCGGCTCTGAAAACTATCCTGGGCGAACGAAGCTGGCAGCCCTGGGAAATGGTCAACGCCGCCGGTGTGGTGGCGACTGTCCCGGTGCTGATCTTCTTTATCTTTGTTCAGCGCCAACTTGTTGCCGGTTTCACTGCCGGTGCTGTGAAAGGTTAGGACATCCAGAAGATGAAAGGAGGCACAAGCGGCTTAAGGTGAAAACGCAACCGAGCTACACCATTCTGAAAATGCATTTGTTCGAAAACTTGGAGGGGAAAAATGGCTAAGATGAATCGTCGTGAATTCCTGAAACGTTCCGCCATCGGTGGCGCGAGCCTAGCCGCTGCTGCCAGCGGGCTGTCACTTGCGACTGCGCAGGACATTGCTTACATTCGTTTCCTCTCGCAGGAGCTTGACCCGCCGCAGGTCGATGCGCACCGCCGCAACGTTCGCGCGTTTGAAGCGCTGCACTCCGACATCGCCATCGAGATTCAGTACACCACCGCCGAGCAAGTCGTCGAGCGCATGATCGCCTCGCTGACCGCCGGTGTACGCGCGATCGATGTCATCCAGCCCAACCCGGCAACCGCCGTTGGCGTGGCGGCGCAGGGCTATCTGCTGGAGATCGACGACGTTGTCGAAGCAGTGGGCGGCGATGAATTCTTCTACGGCAACGGCGCAAGCGTGATCAAGCTGAACGGTAAGCGCTACGGCGTCCCCTTCGGCGGCGGCACCGTCATGATCTGGTATCGCAAGGACCTGTTTGAGCAGGAGGGCATCACCCCGCCGACGACATTCGAGGGACTGGAAGCTGCCGCCCGGCACTTCACGAAGAAGTTCAACCCCAACTCGCCGACCGAGTACGGCATCGGGCTGCCCGGCGGCGCGACCGGCGCGACCAACTTCAATATCGAGCCGTTCTGGTGGTCGATGGGTGGTGATTACTTCGACAAAGACCTGAACATCGCATTCGAGAGCGACGCAACCGCCGACTTCCTCGACTGGATCGCCGGCATGTTCCAGTATGCGTCGGAAGCCGCGACTGGCTGGACGTGGGGCGACCTTATCAATACCTTCCTGACCGGGCAGTCTGCCATGACTATTTACCTCGGTCGCGTCCTGAGCCGCATCTACCAGAACGCACCCGATCTGGTCGGCAAGGTGGGCGTGATGAACTTCCCGAAGGACAAGCTGCAGATCACGGAAGACGACCCGAACTACCTGGTCATCAACGCGCAGACACCCTTCCCTGAACAATCCAAGGAATGGGTCAAGTTCCTGGTGACAGGCGATGCCTCGAACGAGTTCCTGTGCACCGTGCCCGGGCACCTGCCGCCTGCCACCCAGGCTCAGCAGCAGTGGTGGGATCAAGCGGTCACTGGCTGCGCAATTCTGGACGAGAACCCGGAAATCAAGGCAATCATCGGCGAATCAGTACAGTACGCCTACAGCCCGATCCTCCACGCCGGCGGCGTTACCGAAGCCATCAAGGCGGGCGTGGACAGGTTCGTGCCGACGGGTGTCGCCAATCCATTGATGATGGCGGCGACCATCAGCAATCTGACCATTCCCATGGCGCTTCAGGACGTGCTCCTCAACGGCAAGTCGGGGCGCGATGCGATGATGGGTGTCCTGCCGATGCTGGAGCAGGGTGTGAACCAGATGAAGTCCGACCTCAACTGGGGCGCGTAGGACGTTTGAGAAGTTGATCCGGTGAAGCGTCACAAGACGCCGGGTCAAGAAGTGAAAGACACGTGGGGACAGGATGAGACCCTATCCCCAACAGCGAATCTCAGGCGTGCCGTCACCCGCGAACCGTGGTGGCACGCCTGGGAGACCCTTCCCAAGTGTACACGTTCCTGACTGACGTTCAAGCCAGCGCAACACCTTCGGCGCTGCCCCTCACGCTGCATCAGGAAGGACATGCAATGGAACAACGCCTACTGATCTCCGATATACACCTTGAAGGGCGCATCCCGCAGTACATGACGGATCTGCTGGCGCGCTGGGATGTCCTCGCGCCCGACCGCAATTCGGCGGATGAAATCGACGCGGCGCGCTCAAAGGCGGACTAGTAGCGAGCCTTGATAGCGGGCGGCACTGTGCCGAATTCTCACTTCTCCTCAGGCTGTAATGAGCTGATACATACATTGCTGTGGGATGTGGAATACCGGGATTTCCGAAAACGTTCGCTTGAGATGATTGGCGAGCGAAATAATCCCGACTTCCTCGCTTACATGATGGTGGACAACGATAAGCGGAATACCCATGTCGATGGCAAACCCGCCATCCCGCCAATTAGCGATACCGTCATCGGTACAAATGGCACAGTCGACATTGAATTTCTCGACACAGGTCAGAAATGGGGTGATCGCACCCGTTCCGATGCTGACACGCTTTACCGAGGCGTCAGGTGACCCGATCAAGTGAACGCCAGGCTGCCCGAATGGCGCCGTGCGCTGCGCAACGTGCCGGGCAAGTGCGGCGGCGTTGGCGGTTTCAATTTCGTATACACGCAGATGCCTGGTGGAGTCGACCGGGTATTCGAAGCCCAGCAACTGCCCCCATGAGTCGGGAATCCCAATGCCGAGGATCTGATCCCACAAATCATGGCAGCGGACGATGATTAGCCCGTTGGCTTCGATGAACGCGCGCTTTTCCCGCGCCCCCTCGAACCGAAATATCGTTTCGTCGTTATCTCGGTGATTGTAGTAGGTCGGCTCGTGTGTGATGAACATGTTGCAGCCGAACCGGAGCGCTTCGCGAAGCGCCCAGGTATAGCTCATCCAGCCGACAGCGATGCCGCGTACCTCATCGTCAGGATTGCCAGCCTTGAAGGTATCCACGGTATCGGCGGGATAAGACCAGTCGCCGCGAAGCGATTGCAGATACGCCTGTACCTCACTAGCTTTCATCGTTGTACCCTATCGTGGGATGCCCCTGTTTCATATTCGCCAGTGCGAACGCAGGCAGCTTGGAGATCACCGCTGTGCTATCTCCGCCAGCGCATAACTGGCGATTCCGCCAGATCGATTCTTGGGATAATAGCAACTACAGCGGTCAACACCAATATCCACACCCACTGTTCATGAAAGGGCGATGAACAGAGCGGCTTCGCATCACCGATACGACTTTGAATCTGACCAAAACGGCTTGGTTCAACTCGTGTGGGAGCGAACAGCGCGCGGCTAAATGTCACCGAACTCAGGCACGTCGAAGGCTCGTTCATGCTGGTTCGAATCCTGTGTGGCAGCCGAAAACCGCAGCCCGTATGTTCGTGACAAAAATGCCGCTACAATGACTACTCTCACCTCCCAGAGCCAATCAGCGTGTCAAACTGTATCCGCGAAAAACGTTTCGAGAGATCACCCGCATAGTCAACTAGGTTGATGTAAGGCAGCCCAAAGAGTTCGCGCCAGGGGCGATGCGCCTCATACAGGTAAACTCTGGACGGTCGCAGGATTTCCACCCAGCGAGGAATGGCTTCGGCATCTTCCGGCTCGACGGCGAACAGAAGCACATCTGCGGGCAGTTCACGCGCAATGGTTTCGACTTCATGGGCATCGGTTAAGCGATGCAGCCCTTCTGCATAGTTCAACACCGTCGTGCCATCCGAAAATGCGAGATGAAAGCCAAGCTTAGGCGCATTCATCGGCAGACTTAAGCCCATCAAGCCGATGCGCACGAAATCGACAGGATGGCTCATCAGGCTCACCGCATATTCAATCTTGGGACTCATACCCGGCGGCAGCAGCGGCAGGTGTTTCCAGAAGAACGAGGTAATTCTGACATCATTGATGCGAACCTGCTCCATGTGATTTACCGCGTGTGCGTTCGCGTAAGGAAGCAAGCCGCCCCGGTTGATATAGTGGATGACCTGGGGGGATGAGATGAGATGGATGTTACCTGCCCGCGAAGCGGCGGCGGGACTGCGCAGCAAGGATCGGAGCGAGCCGCAGTGTTCGGGGTGTCCGTGTGTCGCACACAGGACGATGGCTGAGGCATCGTCCAGCACATCCGGCGAAACCGCATCGCCGAAAAGATCAAACCCGACACGGGGATTATCGTAGTCGATGGTTATCCCTGACCAGCCAAAGTAGCGAATTTGCATGATTTATCTTCCTTTCGTCTCGGCAAGTGCTGCGCCGGGCACATTCACGACAAACTCCCGAAAGGATGCCAACTGCGCTTGTCGGGGTCAAAATTCGTCTTTTCTTGCTCCAGCATCGAATTCACCCTCCTCTCGCTCTGGGATCGGAGCATGGATACTGTCCTGGGCACGCCGCATCATGACAGCTACCCTCAGTGTGCCGAGGA
>JADLHH010000303.1 GCA_020848855.1 Anaerolineae bacterium
GCGCATCGACGACATCATCGACGCGCAGGCAGAACTGATCGCCCTCGCGGGCAAATTCACGCCAATCATGGTGCGCATGGCCGATGATGGAAAGGACGAGGGCTGATTGATGGGCGTCGAGTACACCGTCGACGAATTGATCGCCATTTGCATCTCGCGCCAAGTCGTCGATGGCGAAGTGTTGGCGCAGGGGATCAACACGCCGCTGGTGGTCGCCGGGTACATTCTGGCGCAGATGACCCACGCGCCGAATGTGATCTTCGCCTCGGCAATCGGGCAGAGCATTTGCCGGGGCTGGGCGCCGCTCGGCGTCGGGCGTATCGAAGACCTGTGGCTCGGCAGGGGGCTGATTCATCTGGGGTTCGTCTCGGCGGCAGCGGACCTGCTGCCCAAGTTCAACCCGAAGGAATTCTTTCGTCCGGCGCAGGTGGACGCTGCCGGGAATTTCAACAACATTGCGTTTGGCAGGGATTACCGCAAGCCGCGTATGCGTCTGCCCGGCACGGGTGGCATCCCCGACGTGACGCCATATTCGGATCGCGTTTACCTGTACGTGCCGCGTCACTCGCGGGTGACGTTCGTCGAGAAGCTCGATTTCGTCAGCGGCATGGGGCATGTGCCGGAACGCAAGCGCGGGCGCGGACCCAACTACCTGATCACCGATCTCGGTCAGTTCGACTGGGCGAACGGACGGATGCGCCTGACGCACACCCATCCCGGCGTGACCGTCGAGGATGTGCAGAAGAAGACCGGCTTCGCGCTCGAAATCGCGCCGGACGTTCAGGAGACGCCGCCGCCGTCCGATGACGAAATCCGCCTGCTGCGCGAGCAGATCGACCCGCTCAACGTGCGTAAGCTGGAAACGCTCGGCGGCACAGCGCGCAAAGACCTGCTGCGCGAAATTCTCGAAAAAGAAAGAGCGTGGTGAGAAAAAAGTGCTGAGTGCCAGGTGCTGAGTGCTGAGGAAATACAAGAACCAGCTATTTTTACTCAGCACTCAGCACTTCAGTTACTGTTGTATTGCCCAGTCGCCGATATTGCGGAAGCGGTCGGTGGGCGAGGCGATATAGCCAAGCTGCACGCCGCGCACCTCTGGCGACGTGGCGAAGGTGAACAGCGGATAGTACATCGGCAGCGCCACCGCCCGCGCCACGAATTCGCGCTGGAAGTCCTGATAGTGCTGCACGCGGTTGATGCCGAACGGGTCCTGCCGCGCCCTTTCCAGCAACTGGCTGATGCGCGTGTCGCTCACGCCGCCGTAATTCTTGCCGTCCGGGTACTGCCCCTCGTGCCAGAACGTGTACACGTCCGGGTCGGCGCTGCCGCCAAGCGAATACTCGACCAGCGCGGCGTCGAAGTCGTGTGCCTGCAGCCGGGCTTTATAAGTGTCGATATCAACTGCTTCGACCGTCACCGCCAGGTTCAACTGCGACCACTGGGTGGCAATCTCGTTGGTCAGGCTGACGAGCGACGGGTCGTTCGGCGTCAGAATGCTGAACGCGAACAGCACGCCGTTGCCGGTCGCTGGCGCTTCGGTGGGGGTCTCGTCGCCATTCAGCCGGTCGAGCCGCTCGCTGGCAGTCTGCAGAAGCTGCCGCGCCTGATCCGGGTTGTAAGCGGGCCATTGTAAATTCGGCAGGTACGCCCACGAGCCGGGCATCAGCGGGCTGTTGGCGACAATCGCCGCGTTCGACATCGTGCGCTCGATGGTCGATGTGCGGTCGATGCCGGTCTCCAGCGCCGTGCGTACGCGCTGCTCGTGGAAGAAGTCATCCTTCACCCAGTTGTAGATGATCACGCCGAGTGTGGCTTCAAGCTGGTTGTGCAGCTCGATGTCGTAAGCGTTGGCGGCATTGAACAGCGGCGCGCGCTCGCCCCGGTCGCGGGCGGCAAAACCGTCAACTTCGCCGCTCTCCAGCGCATTCAAGGCAGCATCTGTCGTGTCGTACAACCGGAACGTCACCCGGTCGAGCGCGAAAGCGTGCTGCTGACCTTCCGGGCGCTGGCGGTAGATAGGCGATACGCGCAAATCCACCTGATCGATGGTCGTGCCGTCGGCGGAGCGCAGCGCTTCAAGCTGGTACGGTCCCGTGCCGATGGGCGTCAGGTTGAAGGGATGATCGGCAATCTGCGCCGCGCTGGTGCCGCGTAAGGCGTGTTCCGGCAGGATGCCGACCTGCAGGCGGTCGAGGAAGTTGCCGAGCGGCTGCGCCAGCCGGAAGCGGATGATGTTTTCGCCAAGCTGCTCGGTTTCGACCGTGCGCCAGAAAGCGCCGAGGTCGGCGTCGCCGGGGAAATCCGGCGCGCGCAGCAGCGACATGGTGTAGATCACGTCGGCGGCGGTGAACGGGACGCCGTCCTGCCACAGCACGTCCTGTCGCAAAAAGACGATGTATTCCAGCCCGTCGGACGAGATGATCCAGCGTTCGGCGAGCGCCGGGACGGGTTCGCCGTAGCTGTCGGTGCGGGTCAGCCCCTCGAAAATCAGCGAAGCGATATCCTGATCGACCGGGTTCAACTGGACGAACAATGGGTTGAGCCGCTGCACATTGCCGACCAGCGCTTCATAGTAATGCCCGCCTGTCGTGACCGCCGTGATCGGCGCGGCGCTTGTCGCGTCGGGGATGGCGGTCGGCGGGATGACGACGTTATCGGGCGTAGCGGTTGCCGGCGCGGATGTTTCGGTTGGAGGGATTTCGGGCACGGGTTCGGACGAGCGCAATGCCATGCTGACGATGAACAGCACAGCCGAAAGCAGGAGGGCGATCAGTTGCCAACGATACCCACGCAGCATGTTTTACCTCGTCGGCGGGAGGGCTTGGCGTTCGGTTGCGCCGAACGCCGGTTTATGGGCGATCTTCAAGCCGGTTATCGAGCGTAGGAGACGGCGAGAATGGCGATTGCCAGAAACGCGATGCCGAGACCGATCGTGATCTGGAACAGGGTTTTCTCCAGCCCGCGCCGGGTTCGGGTAATGCCGCCCGTATTGCTGCCGCCGAGCAGGTCTCCCAGCCCCGACCCCTTGACCTGAAGCAGGATCAGCACGATCAACAGAACCGAGATGATAATCGAGACCACCATGAAGGCACGTTCCATGCCTGCCACTCCTCAAACGGCTGCCAAAGTGACCGCATTGTAGCATGGGGAGGGTCAAATGCAAACCCTGTGCTGTCGGCTTTGCGTGGGTGGTGTAAGGGCGAGGCAAGAGTGAACCGCAGGCTCACACCCTCGCCCGTGCCTTGCGCCTGCTTACTGGGTCACGGCTTCTGCCGCCGGCTCGGCGACCAGCGATTCCAGGTAGTGTTCCGCCGCGTCAAGCTGCGGATCGCTCTCGTTGGCGGCGAACGTCCGGTCATCCCAGGACACGCTGATGTCCGGCGTGATCCCCTGCTGGTGAATCCAGTGCCCGTCCGGCGTCAGCCACCGCGCAATCGTCAGCCGGATGCCGCCGCCGTTGACGAGTTCGCGCCAGGTTTGCACCGTTCCCTTGCCCAGCGTGGTCGTGCCGATGATCGTCGCCACATGCCGGTCTTGCAGCGCGCCCGCCAGCAGCTCGGAAGCGCTGGCGCTGCCCTCGTTGACCAGTACGGCTATCGGCACCTGAATATCGGCATACTTGCCGCTGGCGTCGAAGACCTGCTGGTGGTCGCCGCCGAAATCCTCGGTCACCACCGTGCCGGACTCGATGAACGCGCTGGCAACGTCGATGGCGCTGCTGAGCAGCCCGCCGGGGTTGTCGCGCAGGTCGAGGATCAAGCCGCTGCGCTGGTTCACGGCGATTGCTTCGAGCGCCTGGTCGATATCCGGGCGCGCCGTCGCCGTGAACTGGTTCAGCCTGATATAGCCGATGTTACCGTCCAGCACCTCGGTTTCGACATTCGGCACGGTGATGTGTGCCCGGATAATCGTGAAGTCGATCAGTTCATCGCCGCGCCGCATGGTAATGTCCACCGGCGTATCGGCTTCGCCGCGCACGATCACCGCCAGATCGGTCTGGTTCATGCCGGTGACGTCCTCGCCATCGACGGCGGCGAACACGTCGCCGGGCAGGATGCCCGCCGCCTGAGCGGGCGCGCCGTCCAGCAAGCCGACCACGCGAATCGCGCCGGTGTCCTCGTCCGTGTGAATGATTACGCCGATGCCGTTGAACTCCCCGCTCAGATCGCTGTTGACCAGATCGTAAACTTCCGGGTTCATATAGCCGCTGTACTGGTCGCCCAGCGCGTCAACCAAGCCTTTGGTTGCGCCGTCGACCAGTTTGTCGATGTCAACCTCGTCGATATAGTCGTTCTGGATCATGTTGAACACCTGCCAGAAAGGGGCGAATGCCCGCTCGGCATCCGCCGGGGCGACGGTGTCGCCCTGCGCCTTGCTGACAGCGTACTGGTTGCCGAGCGTGAACCCGGCGAAGAAAATCACGGCGACGAGCACCGCCGCCGATATATGCTGCAGACGCCCGCGCGAGGCGTTCAGGAGATTCATGGATGTGCTCCGATTACGCTCAATTGGTATCATTATAGTCGCTGCTGTGTGGGCAGTGGGTAATAATGCTATGAGAGATGCGTTGTTGTGCGCGAGGAGCCGCCGTGAACCGAAACGATCTCGCCGCCTACTGTCTGAGCAAGCCGGGGGCGGTTGTCGGGCAGCCGTTTGGTCCCGGAGCCGACGTGTTCAAGGTCATGGGCAAGATGTTCGCGCTGATGCCAGAGAATGCCGACCCGCCATCCATCAGCCTGAAATGCGATCCGACGTTCGCCGAAATCCTGCGTCAGACATACCCGGCAGTGACGCCCGCCTACCACATGAACAAGCGCCACTGGAACGGCGTGAGGGTTGACGGCAGCGTGCCGGATGACGAGATCGAGGAGTGGATCGACCATGCCTACGATCTGGTTGTCAAGGGGCTGACCCAAGTGCAGCGCAAACAACTTGCCAAGCTGGTCAGCAGTGAGTGACAGGACAGGCTAGTCGCCGACGGCGGGATGCCCGACGACACCGGCAGCTTCGCCTTTGCTTGTCTCGATGCTGAAACGCAGGAGATGTGACCAGCGCAGGATAACCACGCCGCCGAGCAAGCCGATCAGCACGCCGTTGAGGATGAGCGTCGTGCCAATGCCGATGCGGTCGGCAACCGCGCCGAGTAACAGCGCCCCGAATGGGGATGTGCCGATCATCGCCAGCACGTACAGGCTCAGAACGCGCGCCCTGAAGTTATCCGGCACGACGGTCTGCACCGCTGTGTTCAGGCTAACGAACAACAGGATCATCGACGCGCCAAACATCGCCGTCAGGGCGACGGCGGGCGAGATGTACCCCTGCATGGCGAGGAATATGTTCGCCAGCGCATTGATGATCAGCGCCCCGGCGATCAGCTTCCCGTGTCCGAAGCGCATCCCCAGCCAGCCGACCAGAATACCACCCACCACCGACCCGGTTCCCTCGGCGACGCTGAGCGCGGCATAGCCTTCCTGCGGCGAACGCAGCAGAACGTCTGCCACTGCCGGAAGCATCCGCAGGATGGGCAGGACGAGGAAGCCGCCGATTGCCGCCAGCAGAATCAGCGGCGGGATAAGCGGGTCGTGGCGGGTGAAGCTCAAGCCTTCGCGCATCTGGCGCAGCGGCGACGTGATGTTCGTGCTGCTGATTGCGTACGGGACGCGCAGCAGGAACATGGCGATCAGCACGATGACATACGAC
>JADLHH010000304.1 GCA_020848855.1 Anaerolineae bacterium
CGCTGAACCGCAACGACAGCATCTACGCCGATGGCGGGGATCAGATGGTGCTGCAGCTCGTCAAGGGCGACGACGGCAGCTATTCGACGACGTACTCCGTCGGGTTGGACTTGAGCGATGAAGCGGTAGGCGCGTCCGACTCGGCATCCGGTTTCGGCGGTAACCCGGATCGGGTCGGCGGCGGGACTGGGCGGGGTCCCGGTGGCGCGGCTCCCGGCGGTGGCAGTCCCCTCGGCGTGACCCCCAACGCGACGGCAACGCCGGAAACAACCTGATCAGCGAGACAAAAAGGGCGTTCAATTGAACGCCCCTATGTTTTCGGTCAAATCGGTGTAGATTACGCCACCGGGTCGCTGTGTTCCAGAAGCAGAAGCTCGGCGCGCCGACGGCGGTAGCTGGCGGGCGTTGGCGGCGGGTTCTCCTGATAGTAGGCGACAATCCGGGCGAGGTAGTCGCGCAGCGGCGTGTAGACCGTGCCGAGTTCGCGCTTGCTGCGGGTGTTGTCGAGTTCCGACATCCAACGCTCGCTGAAAGGCGAGCAGTCGGGCAGGAAACCGTTGGCTTCGAGCAGGTCACGCCGGACGCGGATGACCTGCGCCGTCACGCCGATGATGTCGCCCAGAATGGCGAGGAAGTCGTCGAGCGGCAGTGTTTCATCCTGCGAGATATTGTAGGCTTCGCCCTTGCCCTTGCCGCTGTCGATCAGGCTGAGGATGGCGTTGACCACGTCCTCACCGTAAACGTGGCGTAGAGGGTAGTTGGGCGTTGAAGGCGCGAGGATCGGTCCGCCATCTTTCAGGCGCAAAATGTAATTATAAAGACGGTGAAAATGATCGCGCTCGCTGTTGACCATCGGCAGGCGCAGCGAGGTATACGGGAAGCCCTGTTCCAGCCACGCGGCGTGTAGCGCGTCTTCGGCGCGGCGCTTTTCGATGCCGTACATCCATTCTTCATAACCATAAGTATTGGGCTTGGGCGAGGGCATCAACCGACCTTCGTAATTCGCCTCGTCGAAGGGGCGAGCAATGCCTTCGCGCACCAGGTACACCTGCCCGGTGCTGAGAAAGATATAGTGACCGATGCGGTTGTTGAACAGACGGACGATTGGCTCGACTTCCGCGCCTTTGTACAGCGCGTTGTCGATCACAGCGTCGAAGCTGCGCCCCTGCAGAGCGCGCATAAGCTGGACGGGGTCGGTTCGGTCGCCGCGCAGCCGCTCGACCCCTTCGGGGAGTTGGTCGTTCGTTTTGCCCCGGTTGAACACGCTGACATCATGCCCCAGGTTGATCAGCTTATGGACGAGGCTGTGCCCTAAATTTCGGGTGCCGCCAATTACCAGTATCTTCATGAGCGGATGGCGCGCCAAAGCGCGCCGCTTCTCCTTTCGACTGTTGACCAACCGGGGATCGATAGACTGGACGGCTGAATAATCTTTGGTTCCGACATAAGACTCTTTTGATTATCCGTACTATACACCAGATAGGGGCGGTAAATTCATCAGATGTTCATGTTATGAATTGGTTGATTTGGCACAACCGCCGCCCGGCTGCCGCTCTGCGCCTCTCTTTTTTGGTGAAAAGCGACGACAAATGACCCGTCGTCGCTGTCCCATAACGAGCGATATCTGCCACCCGCATACGATAACACATCTCCTTTTGGTCGTCAGCGGGGCAGCGGAAGGGGCGGATCGGTCAGAGATCAGGCGGGTGGGTAGAAATCAGCGGGCGCCAGCCGGTGATCGAGAGTCATGCTCCGGCTGATGTACAGATCGTGCCACAGTTGGAAGACCAGCACCGTCCACAGCGACCACATCTCGTAGCGGCGCTCGACGACGTGCGCCTGCACGATACGGGCGACGGTTTCCGGGCGGAAGATGCCGGCAGCGGCGACACGCTCAGGGGTGAGGACGCGCTCGACCAGCGGGCGCAGGATGGTGCGCATCCATTCGGACGCCGGCGGGATGAAGCCCCATTTGGGACGCTTCAGGATTTCCGGCGGGACAAGGTCGGCGACGGCGTCCTTGAAGACCGTCTTGGAATCGCCCCGGCGCAGCTTGTAGTGGAGCGGCAGGCTGAGCGCCAGTTCGACCAGCCGGTAATCCTGCATCGGCGCGCGCGATTCGACCGAGAGCGCCATACACATCTTGTCGACACGCATGTTCATGTTTTCTGCCAGCGCTACGCGCAGGTCGGCGTAGGCGATGCGGTCGGTGAAGCGGGACGTGTTCGGCTCTGCCATGAGGGCGCGCAGCTGCCGGGTGAAGGCGTCACCGTCCTGCGGCTGGGCGCTGAGCAGGTCGCCGACGCGCCCGGATTCCATACGCCGCAGCCAGGTGAGATAGCGCAGCGCCGGATCGGTCTGGCGTGACTTGCTCGCCAGCTTGTTCAGGCTGGCAATGGGCAGCCGTTCCAGCAGCGGCGTCAGGATGTGATTGCGCAGGAGCGCCGGGAGCTTCAGGTAACGGTCGAGCAGGCGGTCGGTACGGTAGTGGTTATAGCCGAAAAACAATTCGTCGCCCGCTTCGCCGCTCAGCAGGACAGGCACGCCGTTTTGCCGCGCCAGCGCCGAGACGTAAGCTGTCTGGACGATGGCGGGCATCGACATCGGCTCGTCCATCGCGTAGATCAGGTGTGGGAGCAGATCGCACAGCCGCTCGTCCTGGCGCATGGAGATGATGTGGTGGCTTGTCCCCAGACGGCGCGCCGCCAGTTCGGCGTAACGCGAATCGACGTTAAATTTAGCGTCGGCTTTACTGCCGGGCGGCGCGTCGAAGCCGACGGTGAAGGTCTGCACCGGCTGGCTGGATACCTGCTGCATCAGGGCGACGATGGCGGTCGAATCGACCCCGCCGCTGAGGAATGCGCCGATAGGTACGTCGCTCATCATCTGCATCTGCACGGCTTCGGAGAGCGCAGCGCGCACCTGACGCACTGCTTCGGGGTAATCCGGGGCGTGGGCGGCGTTCATGATCGGCTGCCAGTAGAGCGCCCGGCGCAGTCCATCGCGGCTGACGGTCAGGTATTCGCCGGGGGCGAGTTTTTCGATCCCGGCGAAGAGCGTTTGCGGCGGCGGCACGTAGCCGAGCAGCAGGAAGGGCGGCAGCGCATCGACATTGACGGCGCGGGGCACGCCGGGGTGTTCGAACAGGGCTTTGGCTTCCGAAGCGAACAGGAATTCGCCGTCGGCGAGCGCCGTGTAATACAGCGGTTTTTCGCCGAGACGGTCGCGGGAGAGCATCAACTGCTGGCGCATCTCGTCCCACACGCCGAGCGCGAACATGCCGCGCAGGCGCTCCAGCACGCCGATCCCCCACTGCTCGTAGCCATGGACGATCACTTCGGTATCGGTGCGGGTGGTGAAGACGTGCCCGGCGCGCTCCAGCTCGGCGCGCAGCGGCTGGTAGTTGTAGATTTCGCCGTTGAAGACGACGGCGACACTGCGCGTTTCGTTGAAAATCGGCTGGACGCCGGCAGATAGATCGATGATCGCCAGACGCCCGGCGCCGAACGCCAGCGCACCGCTCCGGTATGCGCCGGAGCCGTCCGGTCCGCGATGCGCGAGCCGAAATGCCATTCGTTCGATCAGGGCAGAGTCTGCGCCACCGGGGTTGAAATGCCCGTAGATGCCGCACATAGGATGGTGAATGAGCCAGTCTATCCGGTTGGGGAAACTGATAAACGGTCTTGTGCATCACCCCCCCGGCTTGCGACAAGACCGACCTGCCACTTTATGAAACTGAACTACTCTACTCCTAATCCTTATTATCGCACAAGACATAAACATATGCGGCGGCGAATAAACCCGGAAAAATATCTCTTAACAGAGTCGTGCCTTCGTAAGCAATTTCGCGGGGGATGGTGAAACCCAACTGCCGCGCCCACCAGCGAAAGTCCGCCCGCGTCCAGATTCGACGATGACCGCGAAAACCATTGCCCGCCGCAGCCCACATACGCCGTATCCGGGTAGGCGAACAGGCGGCGCACGCCGCGATAGCGATTGGCTGCCCACAGATACAGCGGGCGGAGAGGGGAACTAAGCAGCGTTTCCTTTCACATCATTTGGCTTTGTTCCTTAGCGCCGGCAGTGTTACCACCACCGTCAGGGTGATTGAAATCAGGAAGACGAAGTTGATCATCCATGCACCGCCGAGCGCCCCCGCGCCCGCCAGATCGAGCGTGAGCAGCCTGTCGGCTCCGAGAAACACACTCGCTGCCGCGTAGCCGGCGGCGAGATTCTGAAGCAGGAGCGCGCCGGCAGGCATGACGATCACCAGCGCGATCAGCTTGACAACGATTGCCCGGCGCATGAGTTCGAAGGCGCGGTACAGCGGTCCGAATATGCCGCCGATGGTGGTGATCGCGCCGTAGAGCGCCAGCGCCATCAGCGCCGGGATTGCCGGAATCCAGCGCGAGCCGAGGACGGGCGGGATCACGACTGGGGCGAACAGCACCAACGCGCCGTACAGCGCCAGTGCGAACAGCGCCAGCGCGGCGAGGATGCGCGTGAAGTTGCGCCACAGCCCGGCGTAGTCGCGCCGCCCGACCGCCTGCGGCACAACCGCCTGCATGTTGTCGAGGACAGCGGTTGTGAAGATACCCGCCTGGGCGATGCCGCTGGCGGCGAGCGTGAGATAGCCGACGGCCCGCGCTCCGGCGAAGATGCCGACCAACTGAAGCGGAATCTGCGTGAAAAGCTGAGCCAGATTCTTGTCGATGGCGTTGGCGACGCCGAAGCGCCAGTATGGGCGCGGCGAGACGCTGCGCGCTCGCGCGAAGATCGCGCTGAAGGGCGGGTAGCTCACCTGAGCATTGATCCGCTGACGGCGGTAGACGACGACCGCCATTACCAGCGTGATGTACGAGTAGGCGACCCGCGCCACGACCAGGCTTTCTGCCGCCGGGGCGATGACTACGGCGATGATCATGAAGCTGGTCAGCACGAACTGGTTGGCGTACTGCATGAGCGCCAGCGCGCGCATCGAGCGGCGGCTTTGCAGGGCGATGGTCACCAGCCCGTACAGCCCGTCGGCGACTGTGCCGACCGCCAGCCAGAACGCCAGCGTGACAATCCGCTCGCCGCCCGCGTACAGCAGCCCGGCGACCGGCGCGCCCAGCAGGGCGATCAACAGCGCCATGCCAGTATTGACGATCAGGTTGACTTTGACGTAGAACGCCATCAGGTCGAGGATGGCGCTGTCGTCGCGGGCGCCGATGGCGACGGCGAGCCGCACGCTGGTGCTGGTTCCGACGCCGGTCAGGTCGAGCGACTGCCAGACGACCAGAAACGACTGCGCCAGCGCGAAATCGCCATAGCGGGCGGGTCCCATCAGCCGCCAGACGATCACTGACGAGAGCAGACTCAGCAGCATTGTGCCGAATTTGCCCGCCTGAAGCGCAAGCATATCCTGCACAAATTTACTGCGGAGCAGCGAGCGGAGTCGGGTCGTCATAAGCGTTTAAAGCTAACTGCTAACTGCTAACTGCGAATTTGTACAGCATGATTGTACAGCGCGATCATCTGCTCGGCAGCGCGATCCCACGTCTGAACGCGCGCCCACTCGCGCCCGGCTTTGCCCATGCGCGCGGCGAGGTCGTGATCCGTGAGCAGCCGGATGATGGCGTCGGCGAGTCCGGCTGCGAGATTGGTCTGGGGGACGAGCGCGCCGGTCAC